>CAIMMJ010000358.1 GCA_903842515.1 uncultured Bacteroidota bacterium
CAATTTTTCCGGCAAATTTTTCGCCATAAGCAAAAACTTTAACCCTTGCTTTTCCGCTTCCTACTTCCCACAAGCCAACTATTTTATCTTGTGTTTTGTTCTCTTCTAATGCAAATAGTGAAACTGCAAAAAAGGAGAAAACTAAAATTAGTAATGAATACAAAAATTTACTTCTAGTCATGGTTAATAGATTTAATTTTTTCAAATATACAAAAACACGTTGAAAAAAAAATAATTACAAAATAGTGTAAACAATTGTTCTACTTATCGCCAAACTGTTCTTTTAATTTCTGTCTGTTTTGCATTCTTTGATTTAATATTCTTACGTATTCTCTAGACCACTTTTCTTTATAAGTGTCTCTCGCAATTTTTGCATATTCCATGGCCACTTCTAAATTGCCCTCTCTTTCGGCGGCAACAGCCAAATTATAATTTGCTCTGCCAGCAATTTTTTTATCGGAGCTGTTAGAAATATTCTTCCAAACATTTATTGCTTCAGTCCATCTTCCTTTGATGGCCCTTGAGTTTGCAAGTTCCATTTCATGAGAACCTTTTCTGTAAAATCGTCTTTGAACATTTATCCAAAATGGAGAAATTCTGCAACCATATTCTTTGCCAGCATGAAACCCCGATTGATTAATTGCGAATCTTTTATTGGGCAAACCTGCTTGTGCTATTTGTGGGTCGGGACCAGCGTTATTAAAGGATGTAATATCTTCAAAAGTATATTGGTCAATTATACTTTGTGTAGAATCATCGTAAACCCTCCACGTTGTTCTTACTCTTAAATCTGCGTTTGCCACAAAATCGTTAACAATTATTTTATTTCCATTTTGCATTACTTCTCTAACCCTTGGCACCATAGCAATTCTGGAGTCTGAATCAAAATATTCTAATACTACTAGAGCATCTAAATCGTGACGCTGGCAAATTTCTTTTATAACAGAATAATCTAGTGGCCCATTTAACATTGGGTTTGCTACTCCATTTAGGTTTACAGCAGGAATTGTGATGTTAAATCTATCTGTTTGCAATAATGCTTCCTTTACACCCATTAAACTTTCTTCTGAACCAATTCTATCTGCACCAATTGATTCTCCGGTTAAAATTCCTTCTATTACATTTATTATTTGGTTTTGCCTATCTGTTACTGATCTGTTTATTATTCCAATTTTTTTGATGTGGTTAGGAATAGTTATTTGAGCCGGTTGCATAATTTGCATACTTGTATATGATGCACAAGAACTTAAAAAGAAGGCAGTAATAATTAGGAAGGAAAATTTAAGTAGATTTTTCATAGTTTTTATTTAGACCAAAATGTATTCCAAAATTTACATCACTGTGTAGAATTTTTGTAATGATAAAAAAAAAGAGTTGCATTTTCTTAAAAATTATTCCCAATTTGTTTGAGCATATTTCTATATAGATTACTCATTTAATAAAGCACTATAACAAGGTAAATAAATATCTTTGTGGCATTATAATTTATAAATCTATTGATGTGCTAAACATTCGAGGAGAATTATTTTCATTAGAAAAGCCAGTTGTTATGGCTATATTAAATGTTACTCCAAATTCTTTTTTTGACGGAGGAAAATACCTTTCTGAACATGAGATATTAACTCAAACACAGAAATTTTTAGAAGAAGGTGCTTCTATAATTGACGTAGGTGGTTGTAGCACAAAACCTGGTTCTTTGCCGCCAGATATTTCAGAAGAGATAAATAGAATTAAGTTGGCTATAAATGCAATTTCTAAAGAATTTCCTGGAGTAATAATTTCAATTGATACATACCGTTCTGAAGTTGCTAAAGTTGCCAATGATTTTGGCGCAAGCATTATTAATGATATATCGGGAGGAAACATGGATACTAAAATGTTTGAAACAGCTTCGTTGCTAAAAATGCCGTATATATTAATGCATATAAAAGGAAGTCCGGTTGATATGCAAATACAACCGGTATATGAAAATTGCACAGCCGAGGTAGTATATTATTTTTCCGAAAAAGTATCAAAACTGAAAGAACTTGGAGTAAAAGATATAATTATTGACCCAGGCTTTGGATTTGGAAAAACCTTAGAACATAATTTTGAGTTGTTGCAAAACTTAGATTTTATTGCAGCATTGGGATATCCAGTATTAGTAGGGCTTAGCAGAAAATCTATGATAAGTAAAGCCTTAAATATAAAAACTGAAGATAGCCTAAATGGAACAACTGTAATAAACACAATTGCACTTCAAAAAGGTGCAAAAATAATAAGGGTTCATGATGTTTGGGCGGCAAAGCAGGCAATTGAATTGTTGGGGAGATTATAATTTTTATTTTTTTATCTTGCAAACCAAATGATGATAAATAGTTTATTTCCTTCTTTTATTTCTTTTACTTGGATTGATGCAATAGATATTGTGCTGGTATCAATATTGTTGTTTCAGTTTTATAGAATTGTAAAAGGAAGTGTTGCGATAAATATTTTTGCAGGGATTTTAAGTGTATATTTTTTATGGCTAATTGTAAAGGCCTTAAAAATGCAACTGCTTTCAACTATTTTAGGTCAGTTTATTGGAGTAGGAGTAATTGCATTAATAATTGTATTTCAGCAGGAGTTGCGAAGGTTTCTATTGCTAATAGGTACAAACGGATTATTTGGAAAAGGGAAATGGACAGAGGCACTATTAAATATTAAATTTGACAATAGAGATAAAAACTTTTTAGACATTCATCAATTAGTAAAGGCATTTAAAAGTATGTCCGAAACCAAAACAGGTGCAATTGTTGTTATTACCACTAAAACAGATTTAAATTTTTATGCAAATACCGGCGAAACAATAAAAGCAGAAGTTTCTGCCCGACTTATAGAAAGTTTGTTTTATAAAAATAGCCCTATGCATGATGGAGCGGTAATAATTTCGGACAACACAATATTGGCTGCAAGATGTGTATTGCCGGTTTCTGAAAACGATGACTTTCCTGCCCATTTAGGAATGAGGCACAGAGCGGCAGTGGGTATTACTGAAAATACCGATGCAATAGCGATTGTTGTTAGTGAACAAACCGGTGAAATTGCATTTGTAAAAAACGGTGAACTAAAGCTTGGAATTTCTGCTCACCAGTTGAAAGAAATTTTAGAAATTGAATTAATAAAATAAATAGTTCGCAAACTTCATTGTAAAAAAAATGCAACACTAACTAATTAATGTTGCAGTTTTGTTTTGTGAATAATGTAATTAGTAAAGCCTCAAATTCTTTAGAGTCCATTAAAATGAACTAACTCAAGGTGTTTTAGTGTTTTTTTTCTGCTGTAAATTGTAGAAAATGTATACAAAAACTGGTGTTTTTTCGGAGATTCAAACGGCCTCATTTTTGCAAATGAAAATAATTCCTACCTCCGCTGCGGCGGAGGAGGAAAAGTTAAATTGAAGCCTTGCTCGCCGCGGAGAATTTCTTATTTACTTCTTTGTTTCAAGAATACAAAGTGTAGCGACATCATGAATTCCTTAGATAAAATATTAAAAATGAGTAAAGAAGTGAATTGGTTTAGCTTCGCTGAAAAAGTTGAGCAAAGCCCAATTGAAAAAATTGCAAAACGATTTTTTGAGGCTCAACGGTTTGCGGCTTGGCGTTCGGGTGGGTTTCGGAGCACTAAAATGTCAACCGGCATTACACTTGAATAGAAGCACAAAGTTTCAAGTTTGCACATTATCCCGCCTGACGTAAAATCCGTGTTAGCGGCTGGCAGGATTGTAGTTATCATCGTCTAAAAGTTTGTTTAGTTCGTCCTCAAGTTGTTTTTTGTTAGGCAAGTAAAGTTGATATTTACTGATGAAAAGTTGGTTACTAATACTCTCGGTCGCATACTCCACCAAAACGTGGTCTTTGGCTGCTCCTAAAACTATTCCGATTGGTTCGTTGTCGCCTTCTGTGCTTACTTCTTTCTTGAAATAGTTCAGATATAAGTTCATCTGTCCAACGTCTTGATGTGTTACTTCGCCTCGTTTCAAGTCAATGAGAACAAAACATTTTAAGATACGGTGATAGAAAACCAAGTCAACAAAAAAGTGTTTACCGCTAATTGAAATTCGATACTGTCTTTTTTCAAAAGTGAAGCCCTTTCCGAGTTCCAATAGAAAGTGTTGAAGATTTGAAATCAGTTTTTCCTCTAACTCACTTTCTAAAAATTGATGGCTCTCGGGAATGTTTAAGAACTCCAAAACATAAGGGTCTTTTAAAATGTCTTCTGCCTTTTGAATTTCTTGTCCCTGCTCGGAAAGTTCCAAAACTCCTTTCTTATCCTTGCTCAGTGCCAAACGATGAAACAGCATACTTTTCAATTGGCGTTTAAGTTCTCTCACACTCCAATTTTCTTTCTCTGCTTGTTTGGAGTAGAAGTTGATTTCAAGTTCGTTGTCGGAACGTAAAATCTCAAAATAATGGCTCCAGCTCAATACGTTAGACAGTGTCTCACTTTTTGGGAAGTTTAAATACAGCTTTCTCATATACAATAGATTAGCTCTGCTAAATCCCTTTCCGTAAAGTCGTGTCAAGTCTTTGGAAAGTTGCTCAAAGAGAAAAGACCCATACTCTGCTTTTTCTTTACCACCTTGCTCAAATTCAACGATGTGTCTTCCGATTAACCAATAAGTATGAACTAAAATTGTGTTTACCTTCTTGGCAACTTGCACTCTTCCTTGATGCAGAAGTCCACCAATTTGGTTGATTAAGTCTGTATATTTTGATTGTTCAATATCCATTTCATCAAAGGTAAAAAATTGATTGTGAAAACGGTTTTGTTACATACAGATTTCTCTCTGTTGAAGTGTCGCTTTAGGCTTGCAGCTAATTAATTATTTGGCGTAACTAACTCCTCTGGTTTCTCTTATTACTGTAATTTTTATTTGTCCTGGATAAGTCATTTCGGTTTGAATTTTTTGTGAGATATCAAATGCCAATTGGTCAATTTGTTTGTCATCTACTCTATCGCTTTCTACCATTACTCTTAACTCTCTGCCAGCTTGAATTGCAAATGTTTTATTAACCCCAGGGTAGGTCATAGCAATACTTTCCAAATCCTTTAATCTTTTTATATATGACTCTGCAATCTCTCTTCTTGCACCCGGCCTTGAGCCCGAAATGGCATCACAAACTTGCACAATAGGAGAGAGTAGGCTTGTCATTTCTATTTCGTCGTGATGTGCTCCAATGGCATTAATAACTTCGGGATGTTCTTTGTATTTTTCTGCTAAATTCATACCTAAAATAGCATGTGGTAATTCAGGAGAATCGTCTGGAACTTTTCCTATATCGTGCAATAATCCGGCTCTTTTAGCAAGTTTTACATTTAAGCCTAATTCTGCTGCCATAGTTGCACATAAATTGGCCACCTCTCTTGAATGTTGCAATAAATTTTGACCATAAGAAGAACGGAATTTCATTCTACCAACCATTCTTATCAATTCTGGATTTAATCCGTGAATACCCAAATCAATAGCAGTTCTTTTTCCGGTATCAATAATTTCTTCTTCAATTTGTTTTTTTACTTTTTCTACAACTTCTTCAATTCTTGCAGGGTGAATTCTTCCATCTGTTACCAATTGATGCAATGCCAATCGAGCAATTTCTCTTCTTACGGGATCAAAACAAGAAAGAATAATTGCTTCAGGAGTATCGTCAACAATAATTTCTACACCTGTAGCCGCTTCAAGTGCCCTAATGTTTCGGCCTTCTCTTCCTATGATTCTTCCTTTTATTTCGTCGTTGTCTATGTTAAAAACCGATACTGAATTTTCAACTGCATGCTCCGTGGCAACTCTTTGTATAGTTTGAATAACTATTTTTTTTGCCTCTTGATTTGCGGTTAATTTTGCTTCCTCCATAATGTCTTTTATGTGAGACATTGCATTGGTTTTGGCTTCAGACTTTAACGCTTCAACTAATTGGGCTTTTGCTTCTTCTGCTTTAAGTCCGGCAATTGTTTCTAGTTGCTCTACTTGTTTTTTGTGCAGTTTTTCTACTTCGGCTTCTTTCTTCTTAATGGCTTCTATTTGCTGCAAATAGTTTTCTTTTGCAGTGTTTGCCTCGTTTTGTTTTTTTGTTGTTTCCTCAATTTTCTGCGAAAGCGATTGTTCCTTTTGTTTTAACTTGTTTTCTTGAACAACTATTGCCTGATTTTTTTCATTTAATACCTGGTTTTTATCGGCAATAACTTTTTCATGGTCAGATTTAAGTTGCAAAAATTTTTCCTTGGCTTGAAGAATTTTTTCTTGTTTTACTATTTCTGCTTTTTCTTCTGCATCATTTTTAATTCTTTCGGCATCAGATAGAATTTGTTTTCTTAGAAATGATGTTGCGGCTATAAGGCCAAGTGGAACACCAACCACTATTCCTATTATTATTGATACTATGTCCATAATTTTTTAATTTTTTTATTACTAATTCTTGTTGTAGGAATTGAATAAAAAATTAAAAATCAATAGATTAACTCAATTGCAATAAATATTGAGAAAGCTTAGCATCCAGATTTTTTAACGAATCTAAATCTACTGTTTTATTGGTTTCTTGCAAAGAAATAATTTGTTTAGCCATGTCTAAAAGGCACATTGCTACCAAATCTTGTTTGTCCTTTACTTTATAACCAGAACTGTATGCTTTTAATTTGTCAGCAATAAATACAACTGCTTTTTTAAGTTCATTTTTTTCTTCGTCACTTCCAACAATAATTGGATAATTTCTTTCTGCTATTTCTAAAAAAATGGTTTCCTTTTTCAAGTTCTATTTATTGTTTGTCTTTCTCTTTATCCTTGCTTAGTGAGATATAATCCATACAATCGTCAATTTCTTTAATCAATTTTCCTATTGCTTGTTTTATTTCCTTGTTTTCATGCAAGTTTTGTTGCTTCAAAATTTCTTCACTTTTTAATTGTTCATTTAATTTTTGCTCTAAGAGATCAGAATTAAGCACTAACTTCTTTCTTTGCTCTTGCAACTCAATTTCTAATGCAACAATCTTTGTTAAGGATTCTTGATGCAATTTTATCAGTTCATTAAATTTTTGATCAAGACTGTTTGCCAAACTTTCAGAATCGGTCATTGTTTAAATTGTGATATGCAAATATACAAATTTTAATTTGTGATGTTTTTTTTTAAAGATTTTTGTTTTTATAATGTTTTATAAGTTACTCCATGGATTTTGATATCATTTCAAAAATATTCAATATATTGCCCATTCAAATCAGTATTAAACCAATAAAATTTAACATTTAACGATTTATGTCAGTAGGCTTTTTTAAAGTTCCGGCTCCAATAAATGAACCGGTAAAAAATTATGCTCCGGGAAGTCCGGAAAGAAAAGAATTACAAGAAACTTTAGCTGCAATGAAGTTGGAGGTGTATGATATACCAATGTATATTGGCGGCCAAGAAATTAGAACAGGAAACAAAGTAGAAATTCGTCCTCCACACGAAACAAAACATTTGCTAGGGCATTACCATCGCGGAACAAAAGAACACGTTGTATCTGCCATTGATGCTGCACTAAAAGCAAAATCTAAATGGGAAAATTTAAGTTGGGAACAACGAAGTGCCATATTTTTAAAAGCAGCAGATTTAATTGCAGGTCCCTATCGTGCAAAAATAAATGCAGCCACCATGTTGGGCCAATCAAAATCTGTATACCAGGCAGAGATAGATGCTGCATGCGAGTTTACAGATTTTTTAAGATTCAACGTTCAGTATGCCACCGAAATTTATTCTCAACAACCCGTTTCTTCTCCCGGAGTTTGGAACAGGGTGGAGCAAAGAGCCCTAGAAGGATTTGTGTTTGCACTAACACCATTTAATTTTACCGCCATTGCAGGCAACCTACCTTCATCGGCAGCTATGATGGGAAACACGGTTGTTTGGAAACCATCTAACACACAAATATATTCTGCTAACGTTATAATGGAAGTTTTTAAAAAAGCAGGATTGCCCGATGGAGTAATAAATTTAATTTATGTTTCAGGTCCCGAAGCAGGCGAAGTAATTTTTAATCATCCCGATTTTGCCGGAATTCATTTTACTGGCTCAACAGAAATTTTTCAGGACATCTGGAAAACCATAGGCAACAATATACACAAATACAAAACTTATCCAAGAATTGTAGGAGAAACAGGCGGTAAAGATTTTATTGTTGCACACAAATCAGCCGACATAAAAACAGCGGTTACAGCCCTTACGAGAGGTGCTTTTGAATTTCAAGGCCAAAAATGCAGTGCAGCATCAAGAGCTTATATCCCTAGCAATTTGTGGCCACAAATAAAACAAGGATTAATTGAAGATTTAAAATCAATTAAAATGGGTCCAACAGATGATTTTAGTAATTTCTTTAATGCCGTAATAGATGAAAAATCTTTCGATAAAATTTCTAACTACATCAGCAATGCAAAAGAAAGTAGCGATGTAGAAATAGTTGCAGGCGGAAATTGCGACAAAACAAATGGTTATTTTATAGAACCCACAGTGCTTTTGGCAAAAGACCCAAAATACGTTACTATGTGTGAAGAGATTTTTGGGCCAGTTTTAACAATTTATGTTTACGACGAAAACAAGTTTGAAGAAACTTTAAAATTGGTAGATGAAACCTCTACCTATGCACTTACAGGAGCAATTATTTCTCAAGACAGATATGCCATAGAACTGGCCACAAAAACATTGAACAACGCAGCCGGGAATTTTTACATCAACGATAAATGTACTGGCGCAGTAGTGGGTCAGCAACCGTTTGGAGGCAGCAGGGCAAGCGGAACAAATGATAAAGCAGGAAGTATGATAAATTTATTGCGTTGGGTTTCTCCACGAACAATTAAAGAAACATTTGTTCCAGCTACAGATTATAGGTATCCGTTTTTGGGATAGGAGAGCAAGAAGCATAATTCTCTACAAAAAACATATTGAAAAAAAGCTCAAAACAATAGTTAATAAAGATTATTTCTGCATTATTTGTTGCATACATTAATCTTTTAAACTTAAGTACTTGAAATATTTTTTTAATAAACTTTGTAGAAAACATA
>CAIMMJ010000359.1 GCA_903842515.1 uncultured Bacteroidota bacterium
ACAAAAAATTTAAATTTTAATTTAATAGAAGATACTCCATTAAGTGCAGAAAAAAGATGGGTAGTTGTTGCGCCAAAAGATTCTACAGGATGTGCTTTATTATTAGCAAAAGCAAGCAATGCCCAACAAGAATCAAGAATTGGAAACCAAACCGGTGGTAGAGTTTTTCTTTTTTTACACACCAACAATTTTGACCAAGACCATCAGAATTTAATATCGCATAAAATTAAAATTGTAAGAGAACCAGTAAGTGAATGTTGGGGAAGAGTTTTGGTATTTGAAGACATGTATGGAAACCTGTGGGATTTAATTGAGGACAATACTATTTAGTACTATTTATAGTATCAATCTTTAAATCAGAGAACTTCAACAAAACGTTAAAAAATTTGTGTGCAACAAAACTTTAAGTTAACTCAAAATTTAAACAAGTAGAGATAAAAACTACAACAAACCAAACTCAGGCAATTCCTCTAAAAAGGCATATTCCTTTGCTTCAGAATTTATTTTGCAAACAAACATTTGCAATCCGTTTGTAACTAATAAATAAGGCACTCCTAATACAATGTTGTAATGCGACGCTTGGTCAAAAACACTCTGTGTAATTTTTACTGCGGAGGATTTGCACTCTGCCAATAAAACAGGCAAACCACCTTTTCCATAGACCAACAAATCAAATCTTTTGGGCAATCCATTTAATTTAAGAGAGCCTTCCAACACCATCAATCCAGCAGGAAACTTTAACTGACTTACTAAATAGTGAGCTAAATTTTGCCTAACCCACTCTTCAGGTGTAATTTGAATCCACTTTTTTCTGAAATTATCAAATAAGTATTTTTTGTTCC
Organism: uncultured Bacteroidota bacterium; assembly: GCA_903842515.1. Taxonomy (GTDB): domain Bacteria; phylum Bacteroidota; class Bacteroidia; order UBA4408; family UBA4408; genus CAIMMJ01. Next base: position 843 of record CAIMMJ010000359.1, read on the forward strand.
CAATAGATTTAGTGGAAAATTCATGTGCAGGAAATATCAAATTTGGTAACTTCACACCCGAGATTATATTACCAAATTACTAATTTTTTTTAATACTAAATAATTGCCACCATGAAAACAAAAGAAGAAATAGTAAAAAACTGGCTCCCACGTTACACCGGAAGACCTTTAAACAATTTTGGGAAATACATTCTTCTTACTAATTTTAGTAATTATGTAAAAATGTTTGCAGAGTGGCACAATGTAGAAATAGAAGGCAAAGATCATCCCATGATGAGTGCCACAGCAGAAGACATAACTATAATTAATTTTGGAATGGGTAGCGCTAGTGCAGCAACTGTAATGGATTTGCTTAGTGCAATTTCTCCAAAAGCTGTTTTGTTTTTGGGCAAATGTGGAGGACTAAAACGCAAAAATGAGTTGGGCGATTTAATTTTACCTATTGCAGCAATAAGAGGCGAAGGAACTTCTAACGATTATTTCCCTGCCGAAGTTCCTGCCTTGCCGGCATTTAGTTTGCAAAAAGCAGTTTCAACCGCCATAAGAGATCACAAAAGAGATTATTGGACAGGAACTGTTTATACCACCAACAGAAGGGTCTGGGAGCACGACGAAGAATTTAAAGACTACCTTAGAAAAATTCGTTGCATGGGAATTGACATGGAAACAGCCACAATTTTTATTACAGGATTTTATAACCAAATTCCTACAGGTGCTTTGTTGCTTGTTAGCGATCAGCCAATGGTTCCTGATGGAGTAAAAACTAGCGAAAGCGATAAAAAAGTTACTGGCAAATTTGTTGACATCCATCTAAAAATTGGTATTGATGCCTTAAATCAATTAAAAAATCAAGGCAATACTATAAAGCATTTAAGGTTTGAATAAATATTTTCCCGTACAATTAATGTTGTTCAATTTTTAAAATGGCCGAAAAAAGTTATAACCAAATATTAAAAGATTTAGAGCAAAAGAAATATTCGCCGGTATATTTTCTTACTGGTGATGAGCCATACTTTATTGATTTAGTTTCTGATTACATAGAAAAAAATCTTTTAGATGAATCGGAAAAATCATTTAACCAAAGTATTTTTTATGGAAAGGATTCAGACATCGCCAATGTTATAAACAGTTGCAATAGATTTCCTATGATGGCCGAAAAACAATTGGTTATTCTTAGGGAAGCTCAAGAACTGGGCGATTTAGAAAAACAAATTGACGTTACAAAAGCTGGAAAAAAGGTAAGTATAAATTTACTAGAAGAGTATGTAAAAAATCCAACTCCAAGCACGGTGTTTGTAATTTGTTTTAAGTATAAAAAATTAGATGGAAGAAAATCGCTTGCCAAAACAATGATTGCTCACAGTGAATATTTAAATTCGCAAAAGATTAAAGAAAATCAAGTGCCAGAATGGATTAAGAATTTTTTTGCAGAACAAAATCAAGCCATAGAAGAAAAAGCTGCTGTTCTTATGGCAAATCATTTGGGAACAGATTTATCTAAAATTATTAATGAGACCAATAAATTGGTTGTTTCAAAAAGCTCCAAATCGGCAATCACAGAAAATGATGTTTACGAATTTGTTGGAATAAGCAGAGAGTACAACATCTTTGAATTTGTAGATAGCATACTTAAAAAAAATACATTAAAGGCATTTGAAATTACCAAGTATTTTGGTGAACACCCAAAAGAAAATCCATTTCCGCAAACCATAGCCATGCTGTTTAGTAATTTTTCTAATTTAATTACTTACCACAATTTACCCGATAAATCGGGCAAAGCAGGAATTGCCGCACTTAGAGTTGCACCATTTGTATTTGAAAAAATTGCTTTCTCTTCTAGAATTTATTCCTACGAAAAATGTGCAGAAATTATTCATCTGCTAAGAATATACGATTTAAAATTTAAGGGCGTTGATGCATACAATGCCGACCCCGCAGATTTATTACTGGAGCTGGTGTATCAGATTTTGTTGTAGTTTTTTTTTACTTTTCAAAAACAAAATCCAATCCCATTTTTATTTTTACAATTGCTTCGTCAATGTCAGCTTGTGAGTGTGCCGCCGAAATAAACCCTACTTCGTATCCCGATGGGCCAAAATAAATTCCTTGCTCCAATAAAAAGTGATACAGCTTTTTAAAATATTCCATTGAGGCAGCATCAATTTGAGAAGCCGCATTAATCTCTTCTTGTGTTGAAAATGCCATCCAAAATATTGAGCCCATTGCAAACATTTTAAATGGGTAGTTTTTTGAAAGAGAAAACTCATTTAATGAATCGGTAAAGTATTTGCACAAAGAGTTTATTTTATCGTAAAATCCTGGTTGCAAACATTGGCTAAGTTGTTCTAATCCTGCGGCCATTGCTACAGGGTTTCCGCTTAATGTTCCTGCCTGATATACATTGCCTTGGGGAGCAATATTGCTCATAATTTCTGATGAACCTCCATAAGCACCAACCGGCAAACCTCCACCAATAATTTTCCCAAAAGTTATAATGTCTGGTTTTATTCCATACAAACCTGCAGCACCCGAAAATCCAATTCTAAACCCGCTTATTACTTCGTCAAAAATTAATAATACACCGTAAGTTTTGCACAAACATTGTAAGCAAAACAAAAATTCTTTGCTCTGCAATAACAATCCATTGTTTGCGGGTACTGGCTCAATAATTATGGCTGCAATTTTGTTGGCATATTTTTTTAACGTTTCCTTTACAGCCATTATATCGTTTAAGGGCAATACAATAGTTTCGTTTGCAAAAGACTCTGGAACACCTGCAGAACTGCTTGTTCCAAAGGTTGCCAAACCGGAGCCTGCATTTACTAAAAGACTATCAACGTGTCCGTGATAACATCCATCAAATTTTATTATTTTATCCTTACCTGTAACTCCTCTTGCCAATCGTATAGCAGACATTACTGCCTCTGTTCCGCTGCTCACAAACCTAATTTTTTCTAGGTAATCGTGATTACTAATTATTAGTTCTGCTAGTTTATTTTCTAGTTCCGTAGGTGCACCAAAAGACGTTCCATTTACAATTGTTTCGGATATTTTTTCTATTACTTTATCATTTGCATGCCCAAGAATTAATGGTCCCCAAGAGCAACAAAAATCTATGTATTCATTGTCATCTGCATCCCAAATTCTACTTCCTTTTCCTCTTTTTATAAATACTGGTGTTCCTCCAACCGATTTAAATGCTCTCACAGGAGAATTTACTCCTCCGGGAAATAATGTATTGGCAGTTTTAAAAAGTTCAACGCTTTTTTTATTAATCATTTTTACTTTAATTATTTAAACTAATTTTTTGCACAACTTGCTCATAAATAGCTTTCATTTGCTCTGGTTGAGAAGTGTAATATTTTAAACTTGAATCGAATTGTGCGGCAGATATTTTATTTTCTTTTAAAATAGACTCGTACATCTTACTTGAATTTAAATGTATAAAATCTTTGGGTTGATTGGATTTTAGTTGGAGCAGTGCATCTGTTAAATGTATATCGCAAAGCACCTCAATCATGACCTCCTGATTTAGAATATTTGACGGTTTTTTTTGAATATTTTTTTGTTTACAAGAATTAAGATGCACCAAAAAAACTATGCTAAAAAATAAGAAGTAAACTTTTCTGAAAATTATCATTCAAGCATTATTTAAGATCATCGGTTACAAAAATAGGAAGTAACTAATGTTGCTGCAACAGAAACATTTAAAGATTCCGCAAATTTAGAGCTGCTGCCATCAATTACTACTTTATGCGTAAGTAAGCTCAACAAATTTTCGCTAATTCCGTTTGCCTCGCTCCCTAAAACTAAAAAACACGGCTGTGGCGTAATTGTTTTGTAAGAAACACCATCTAAAGTTGTGCCTATTATTGGAATATTTAATGTGTGAATTTCTGGTGAGTTAAAAAACAATTCTAAAGAATTTACATAAACAATATTTACGTTAGAAAAAGAACCCATGCTGGCTTGAATAACTTTTGGATTAAAAAGCTCCACTGTAGATTTGCTGCAAATAATATTTTTTATGCCAAACCAATCCGCCAATCGTATAATTGTTCCTAAGTTTCCTGGATCTGAAATATCATCTAAAATTAGGGATACATTTCCCTTTAAAGAATCGGGAATTAATTTTTGCTCATAAATTTTTGCTACAGCAAAAACAGGCTGTGGATGTTGCAAAGATGATAGAGTGTATAGTTGCTTTTCTGATATTATTTCTACCGGAGTATTGGTTTTACTTACTTCATTTTTTATTTCCTCAAAGTAATTTTGAGTAGTACAAATAAGCTCAAACGAAAATTTTCTTGAAAGCAAGTCCAAAATAATTTTTTTGCCTTCTACCAGAAATTTTTGCTGGGTTTGTCTTCCTTTTTTAGTAGAAAGTTGTTTTAATTGTTTTTCCTGATTATTACTTAACATGTATTAGTGAACTAAATAACGTTTCTTTTTTTTGAAACAAGGTATAATTATTGAATATTTGCAAATATACTTTGAGGATTGATTAAATTTTTAAAATACACCACTTTTCTTTTGGTTATTGCAAGCTTGTATTCTTGTAACAATACATTTTATTTAAAGAATAACGAAAAGCTGCTCGGTGGAATATCTATTAAAATAAAAGGAGATCAACGGAATGTAAACAAAGATGATTTATTGCCGATATTGAAGCAGAAGCCCAATAAAAAAATCCTTGGAGTTTTAATGTTTCATTTAGGGGTATATAATTTTGCAAAAAGAGGAAAGGAAAGAAAATGGAAAAAATGGCTAATAGATAATGTTGCAGAAGAGCCTGTAATTTATGATTCAATTTTAAAAAATAAATCCACACAGCAAATAAAATTATTTCTCAATAAAAAAGGATACTTTGATTCTACTGTAAAAGATACTGTGATTACAAGAAAAAAAAGAGTGAGAGTAATTTATTCAGTAAAAACTTTAAGCCCTTATCTAATTAATTCAATTACCTATTCTATAAAGGATACGGCATTGTCTAACATAGTTTTTAAAGACACTATTAATTCTCTAATCAAAAAAACATTTGTATTTGACCAGTCAAAATTAGAAAAAGAAAGAGAACGTATTTCTAACCTTTTTAAAAACAACGGTTACTTTTACTTTACTGTGGACTTTGTAAGATTTAAAGTGGATAGTTTCATGAAAAATAAATTGGTGAATGTAGAAGTTGAAATAAAAGACCCAAGCGATTTTATAAACATAAATTTAAAAGATAAAACCAAGCACAATAAGTATTTTATACGAAAAATTGTTGTTTATCCTGAATATGATTTTTTAACCATGGAATCAGAATATTTTGAAAATAAAATATCCGGGCAAAATATAGTTTTTATGAACAAAGGAAGACAAAGGTACAGGAAAGATTTATTTTTAAATTCCATGTTTATTGTTCCTAATGAACCTTACAATTTAACGGATGCAAATTTAACTTATGATAGATTATCGCAGTTAAAAATATTTGGTTCAGTAAAACTTGAATTTAACAATGTAACAGATTCTAGTGGCTATTTTTTAGATGCCATTTTAAAATTGGGTAGAACAAAATCTCAATCATACTCTCTAGAATTGCAGGGAACAAATAGTGCTGGAAATTACGGAATTCAGGGTAACGTTACATTTCAAAATAAAAATATTTTTAAAGGTGGAGAAGTATTTAGAGTTAAAGGGTCTGTGGAAATTAAGCAAGTTCCCGTTCCTTTTGATTCGGGAATTCCCAGTATTATTACTTTAGGAGCCTTTAATACTATTGAGTTTGGACCCGAAGTTTCATTAAGTATTCCAAAACTGACCCCTAATTTTAAAATAAACAAATTCTCTAAAGCTCATACTATTTATTCTACCGCTTTCAATTATCAAAAGAATCCAAATTATTTTAGAACAATTTTTAATACTTCATTTGGGTATAGCATTACAAAAGCAAAAACAACTTGGGCAATTTATCCTTTGGAATTAAACTTTGTGAACGTAACACTCGACAAACGATTTGAAGATGCTATCGCAAATAGCAACAATGTTTCTTTATTGCTTCGTTACCAATCGCAATTTTTTAATAATCTAAGAATTACTTTTACAAATTCCAATCAAAGTTCTGCCGCTCTTAAAAATAATTACTATTTAAAATTAAATGGCGAATTAGCTGGCGTAATTCCAACTTTAATAAATGAATGGACAGGAAAACCAAGAATTAAAGAGAACGAAAATAGCGATTCTGCCTACTATTATTTTACAGGAATTAGGTTCAATAATCCTTATGCTCAATTTGCCAAATTTGAAATAGATTACAGGTATTATTTTAGATATTCTGTTGACCAAACGCTTGTATTGCGTTCGTATTCTGGTATTGGCTATGCATTTGGAAATTCTAGTACAATGCCTTTTGTAAAAAGTTTCTTTGCAGGTGGTGCAGATGACATCAGAGCATGGAGACCACGAACACTTGGCCCTGGAAGTTTTGTTGGCACCGGATTTGACCAAATAGAAAGAATAGGAGATTTTAAGCTTACGCTCAATGCAGAATACCGCTTTAGAGTTTATAAATATTTAAATGCTGCATTGTTTGCAGATGCCGGAAATATTTGGCTGTTAAATACAGATAGGTTTACAAATAAAACTGGAGGCCAGCTTTTATTGAATAAATTTTTTAAGCAGTTAGCTATGGGTGCAGGCGTTGGTTTTCGTTTTGATTTTTCGTTTTTTCTTATTAGGTTGGATGTGGGAGTGCCTATTTATGATCCCAAAAGAGTTGAACTAAATCAATCCAACTGGATAATTGGCAATCTAAAAGATAGCGACATTAACTTTTTTAATTTAGGAATTGGTTATCCTTTTTAAAGTTTATTTTTTAATGCAAAATCGTTAGCCTTTATTAAATCTGCTTCGGTATCTACGGCTATTCCGCTTTCCTCTACCTCTGCTACAAACATTTCAAAACCATTTTGCAACCACCTAAGCTGCTCTAAAGATTCAGCTTTCTCCCATGTGCTTTGAGGTAAATTTACAATACTATTTAACACGTCTTTGCGGTAAGCGTAAATTCCAATGTGCTTATAAAATGTATTTTTTGTTATCCAGTTTTCTTCAGGAAAATCTCTAACATAAGGTATAGTACTTCTGCTAAAATAAACAGCCTTTCCAGTATTATCAAGCACCACTTTTGGGCAGTTTGGATTGAATAGTTCATCAACCTTTTTTATTTTACTAACTAACGTAGCAATTTTTGCCTCAGGATTTTTTTTAAAAATTGAAATTAATTTTTCAATGTTTGCCGGGTCAATAAACGGTTCATCTCCTTGAATGTTTAAAACAATATCGTGATTGGATATGCCTAATTTTTCTGCAGCCTCTAAACATCTTTCTGTTCCCGTAGTATGGCTTTCGGAAGTTAAAATAGCTTTACCATTAAACTTAAGCACCTCTAAAATAATTTCTTGATTGTCTGTGGCAACGCAAATTTCTTGAAGCAAGTTGCATTTTTCAACCTGAGCATAAACTCTTTCTATCATGGATTTTTTATTGATGATAAGTAAGGGTTTACCGGGCAATCTTGTTGATGCAAAACGGGAAGGAATTATTCCAAAAAAATTCATCTGTATTTAATCTTTTAGCTTTAAAAATAAGTTACCGTATATATCTACTAAACTTGCATGCAACCTTTCTATTTCATTTCTATTTGCCAAAGATAGTGCAATAGATTTTTCTTTACAGGAAATTACAGAACTTAAAACGGAACAAAATTTAAAATACAATTCATACGATTTTTTGCTTCCCAAAGAAGAAAGAAATTTTACATTTCGTTGAAGCAATTGTTTGGTAAAATCAAAATCTCTCTTAAAATAAAACGCAAAACACTCCAGCACTCTTAATTGCAAATCAAAGGGCAAATAAAAACTTTTTTGATTTATCTCATTGGCTAAATTTATTTTCTGTATTGCCTTTTTTGTATCGCCAAGCGACAAAAAAAGTTTTGAAAAAGCCAACAACCCTCTTGTGGCAAAAATTCCCTCCCGGGCAGCAATATGTTGGATAAAAGTTTTATTTAAAAATGTTTCGGCCTTTGTGTAGTATTTTAAAATTATAGCCACCAACGCAAATTGCTCGCAATGGTATAAATAGCTATACATTTCTTTTTCTACTCCTTTAGAAAATATAGCGTCGTATATTTTATATGCCTCTACAAACTTTTTATTGCTATACAAAGCATCTGCTTTTAAAAGCTCAAGGAATACGCCAATATCAATAGAGAAAAACTTTTTAATTTCTCCCTTTAAACTAATTGCTTTTTCAAGATAAATCAATTGTAATTCCGGATTTGGATCGTAGTAAGTATAAAAACTAATAAATGTTCTGTATAAATAATACAAAGCTAAGTGATGCTTTTGTTGAATGAGTTCTTTTTCAAATTCAAAAAGGTTATTCTCATTTAATGAAAAATGTTTTTCTGGTTTTTTGGCTGCTGCACATCTGTTGCAGTCTGCAAATAGTTTATGAAAAATGATATAATTTTTATCTGCTTCATTAGAATCCCTCTTGCAATTTAAATACTTTTCACTTACAATTTTTACTAGTTTTTCGTCGTAGCAACTGTAAGGCAAATCAATTGCTTTTTTAAACAATTCTAAAAGAATTTTTTCTTTGTTTAAAAACTTTGAATTTTCTATTTCCTTAATGAGTTGAAGAATTTCTGTTTTTAAAAGATTATACAATTGGCGCGATGAGAGAAACTCTACCAACATTAATACATCCTCTTTAAAAAAGTGACTGTAAATTTTATTTACTAATACAGATTTTATTTTATAATAGTGTGTATTTGTTATTTCTAATCGTGTGCAAATTTCTTCCTTTTCGGGAGTATTTAAATTTAGATGAGCTAAATAAATTTTAAAAACTTCTTTTTCTTTTCCTCTAAAAGAAATGGATTGCAACGAATTTATTTCATCGTTATTTAGCGAGTTTAATAATTGATGCAGCCAACTCATTTTTATTCTTTTATTAAAATTATTTTAGTAATTCAATAGTTAATTCTGGCTCATAACCTTTTGAGTAGAAATACTTAATAAGCTTATTTTTAAGAATAAAGGTATTATTTTCTTTTAATTCTTTGGTTTTTTTTTCAATTTCTTTTTGGAGGGTTTCTATATAAACTTTGTTGTCTAATTCTTTTAATCCATACTGAATACATTTTTCTGATATTCCTTTTTGTTTGAGCTCGTACGAAATTTTTATTTTGCCCCACTTTAACTGGTTAAACTTTGACCTGCAATACAACTGTGAAAACCTCTTTTCATCAATAAAATTATCGATTATAAGTTGTGTAACTATTTCCTGAGCATTTTCTTCTTCAATGCCCCATTCCTTTAGTTTTTTATGTATTTCGGATTGGCACCTTTCCTGCTTTGCACATAGCCATTTTGCTCTTTCTAAGGCCTGTTTTGGTGTTGTAATTTTTTCCATTCTCCTATACTACCATCAAATTACATCCTCTAACATCAGACTGGTCCATTCTACCTAAAACTTCAAACGAATTATTGCCTTGCTTTTTACCAATGTCTTGAGTACTAATAAACGGACAGGAATACATATTTGCTAAATCTATACTATTTATACATCCGCTATGGTTATTGTTTAAATACTTTTTGGGATCTGTACTGTCTCTTATCAATATTTTCATCCAAGGTGGACAGCTATAAACGCCCAAACCTTTTGAATAAGCTTGCGAAAACAATTCTGTCATTCCATATTCCGAGTGAATTTCATTTACATTAAAAGAATGCATTAATAATTGATGCAACTCCTCTCTTATCAATTCTTTTCTTCTGCCTTTCATACCCCCAGTTTCCATTACAATTCCGGAGGATAAATCCAAATTATATTTTTCCGAAAAATCTAGTAAAGCAAATGAAACACCCAGCAAAATAAACTTTTCGTTGTTTTTTATAATTTGTTCCAGCCTATTTTTTAACTCTTGAAAATTATTCAAAAAGAAAGCACTTTTTTTTAATTTTATATTGCTTTTCTCTATAAATTTATTGGCCATGTAAATTAGTGAAGAACCTTCTCTCTCTAAATAAGATGGCAGCAAACAAAGAAAATTGTAGTTGCTTACATCTCCATAGAAATTCTCAAAACTTTTAAAAAAACTTTGTTCATACAAGTGCAACGAATGGTAATAATGTTTAGAGGAAATTGCCCCTGTAGTTGCACTGCTACTAAAAAATTCCTGTACCTCAAAAGCATCTAAATATACCTTTTTTGATTTAAAAAATTCAACCGGTAAAAATGGGATATCGTAAATTTGAGCGATGTTTTTTTTATCAATACCCAGCAATTTACAGAAATTAGAATAGGTTCTATTGCCAGAATAGTGAATATTAAACAGCTGAATGCAAATGTCTTCAAACTCCTGATTAGTTTGAAGTTGAAAGATATTTTTTTCTACTATTTTGAGTTTTTTTATCAATTAAGAAAATTTAATTTTTATAAGCCACAAAGAAATTGTAATTTTATTTAGAATTTATCAAAAAAGTGAAAACAATTTTATATATTTTTTTTATTTCTAGTACTGTTTTACTCTTCACAAGTTCTTGTCAAAAAAAAGTAACCTATCCTCTTGAGCCGGTAATTTTATTTAATAGTTTTCAGGTTTACACTGATTCTGCAATTTTGAGTATAGATTTTACAGATGGCGATGGCGATATTGGATTAACAAGCTCTGATGTTTCAAAACCTTACGATTCAAATTTATTTTTAACGTATTATGAAAAACAGAAAGGTGTTTTTAAAAAAATTGATTTGCCCCTACCCTTTAATTATAGAATTCCGCTTTTAAATAAAAGCAATAAAGAAAAACCCTTAAAAGGTACAATCAGCGTAAACATTACACCTACATTTTACAATCCTTTCTCTAAATTTGATACGTTAAAATTTGATGTAAATATTAAAGACAGAGCACTAAACTTAAGTAATACTATTTCCACACCAGAGGTTGTAAGACCCAAATAAATGATACAAATTAGAACCGCAAAAATTGGTGATATCTCCAGTATTACCCAAATATACAACGACGCAATTGCCAATACTACCGCAACTTTTGATACCGAATTAATTGACGAAGACAATAGAAAAGAATGGCTATTGAACAGAACAAAAAATTTTCCGGTAATAGTTGCAGAAAAAAACAATGAAGTGGTGGGTTACGCAGCAATCAATCAATGGAGCCCAAAAAAAGGATATGATTTATGCGGCGAAGTTTCTTTTTACGTTAAACCAGCATATAGAAATCAAGGCATAGGTAAAGAATTGCTTGGCCATTTAATTAGAATTTGTTCCGAAACTAATTTGCAAACCATAATTTCTAGAATAACGCAAGGTAACGATTCCAGTATTTATCTGCACAAATTAAATAATTTTGAAGTTGTGGGTGTTTTAAAAAAATGTGGAAACAAGTTCGGAAAGGTTATTGACGTTACCATAATGCAAAAAGTATTATTGGAATAAACGGATAAATAGCAATGGGTAAACAGATTGGATACCGGTGGTACGAAAAATTTATTGTACAAGTTCAAAGCAAAATATCCGAAAAAAACTTTATAATTTTTTCAGCAGTTTTAGTTGGTTTAAGTTCTGCACTTGCGGCTGTTGTTTTAAAATCTTTGGTATTTTTTATACATAATTTCCTTACATCGCATTACAAAGAAATCTTTAAAGTATTGTTCTATATACTTTTTCCAATCATTGGAATATTAATTACCGTTTGGATAGAAAAAAGATTTTTTGAAGGAAAGTTTTTAAGAGGAACGGCCAATATTTTATATTCGATATTAAAGCGTTCTGGAAATATTTCCTCAGATCAAATGTATTCTCACTTAATTACAAGTTCTATAACTGTTGGTTTTGGGGGATCTGTTGGTTTAGAATCACCCATAGTTTCTACAGGAGCAGCAATTGGAAGTAATTATTCTAAAAAATATAGGTTAAGTTTTAAAGATAGAAACCTTATTTTGGCATCAGGTGCAGCAGCCGGTATTGCAGCAGCATTTAATGCACCCATTGCCGGTGTTCTCTTTGCCTTAGAAGTGTTACTTGCCCAAGCTACAATTTCGGCATTTATTCCTTTAATAATTGCTGCAGCAAGTGGTGCATTACTTTCAAAAATTTTAATTGGCGAAGATATTCTGTTGTTTTTTCAACTAAAACAACCTTTCATTTACCAAAATGTCCCATTTTATATAGTACTAGGTATATTGGCCGGATTAATGTCTGTTTATTATAGTCGTTCGTTTTTATGGGTAGAAAAAACCATGAAAGCAGCATCAGACAATATTTATAAAAAAGCAATTGTGGGTTGCTTTATGCTTGCTTTTTTTATTTTTGTTTTGCCTCCATTGTTTGGCGAAGGCTACGAAAGTATAAAGCAATTGGCTAATCTTAAACCCCAAAAATTATTCGAACATAGCTCTTTTTCAAGCATTATTTCTAATAAGTGGATTTTAATAATTTTGTTGTTTAGCACAATGATGTTCAAAAGCTTTGCGGCCTCAATAACTCTTGCTAGTGGAGGAAACGGAGGAAACTTTGCACCTTCTCTATTTGTTGGCGCCTATTTAGGATACCTAGTTGCGTTTATCATTAATACCTCAGGAATTAGCTCGGTGCCCTATTCCAATTTTACATTAGTAGGAATGGCCGGCATTTTAAGTGGGATATTTCATTCGCCACTTACTGCAATTTTTTTGATTGCAGAAATCACCGGTGGTTACGATTTAATTATTCCTTTGATGTTGGTTTCTGCAATCAGCTTCACGGTTTCTAAATACCTGCAACCATTAAACATAGATGCTATTAAACTTTTGGCCAAAGGAAGTTTTATTACACAAGGAAAAGATGGACAGATTCTGTCTAACCTAAGAACTTACAAATTAATTGAAACAGATTTCTTGATACTAACTCCCAATTGTAATTTAGGAAAAATGGTAGAATTAATCACAAAAACCAAACGAAATATTTTTCCGGTGGTAGATGACAAAGGTTATCTGCTGGGAGTAGTTCTTTTAGATAATATTAGAGAATTAATTTTTAAATCAGAAATGTATGCATCAGTAAAAGCCAAAGAAATTATGACTAATCCTCCCGATACCATAGAATCTCAAGAAGAAATGGAAGTAGTGATGCAAAAATTTGATGACACCGGAGCATGGACACTGCCCGTTTTAGAAAAAAATAAATACCTGGGATTTATTTCAAAGTCTTCGCTGCTCAGTCAATATCGCCAAATTTTAAAGAAAGAGGAAGAATAAAAAAATAATTTATGCTGGATTTGATTCTAAACGAGAAAAAATAAAACCTATAAATTTTATCTCCTTACATTAAAAATCTTATAATTTCTTACTAATAAAAACACCTAACTAAAATACTTTAAGCACTTTAGAATTTTTAAACACTTGGTGTGTAGAAAAAGTTGATCCATTGGCATAAATCTCTTGCTTATCAAACTTCTATTTAGAAAATTTGTATCCCTAAAAAAATTCTTATGAAAGACTTAAATTCAACAGAACCTATTCTTCAAGACAATAAAGACAGGTTTGTATTATTTCCTATTAAACATCACGATATGTGGAACATGTACAAAGATGCTGAAGCCAGTTTTTGGACGGCTGAGGAAATTGATCTTTCATCAGATTTGAGTGATTGGAAAGACAGACTTTCAGAAGATGAAAAACATTTTATTAAGCATGTTTTGGCATTTTTTGCAGCAAGCGATGGAATTGTAAACGAAAATCTTGCAGTAAATTTTATGCAAGAAGTGCAATATCCCGAAGCAAGATGTTTTTATGGTTATCAAATAATGATAGAAAACATTCACTCCGAAACATATTCTCTTTTAATTGATACTTACATCAAAGATCCAGTAGAAAAAGATAAAATGTTTCATGCAGTAGAAACTTTAGATTGTGTAAAAAGAAAAGCAGAGTGGGCACTAAAATGGATTTCAAACGGTAGTTTTGCCGAACGATTAATAGCATTTGCCGCAGTAGAAGGAATCTTTTTTTCCGGTAGTTTTTGCTCTATTTTTTGGCTTAAGAAGCGTGGGTTAATGCCAGGCTTGAGCTTTAGCAATGAGCTAATTTCTAGAGACGAGGGTCAGCACTGCGATTTTGCATGTTTAATTTATAACCAATTAATAAATAAATTGGCACCGTCAGCTGTAATTGAAATTATTAAAAATGCCGTTGAAATTGAAAAAGAATTTGTTACCGATGCATTACCTGTAAAATTAATTGGCATGAATTCAGATATGATGTGTCAATACATAGAATTTGTTGCTGACAGATTACTTCAATCTTTAAACATTCATAAAATATACAATACCACTAATCCATTTGATTTTATGGAATTAATTAGCTTACAAAACAAAACTAATTTCTTTGAAAAACGTGTAGCAGAATATCAAAAAGCAGGAGTAAAAGGCGGAAGCACTCAAAACGTTTTTAGCCTTGACGAAGATTTTTAATAATTAATTTTTTAATAAAAAAAAGAGGCTCAAATTGAGCCTCTTTTTTTTGAATAATTTTAAGCCTCCAATAGAATATTTTTTTCTTTCATCATCTTTCTCAAATTTAAAATTGCATATCTAAATCTTCCTAAAGATGTATTAATACTAACTTTTGTTAGGTCTGCTATTTCTTTAAAGCTTAATTCTTCGTAAAGTCTCATTCTCACAATTTCCTTTTGATCTTCTGGCAATAGTTCAATCATTTTTCTGAGGTCTTTTTCTATCTGAGATTTAACTATTCTATCCTGAACATTTTCATCACATAAATTTAAACTATCAAATATATTCCACTCTTCGTTTCCGCTGTTTCTTGGAATTTTTTTGCACTCTCTAAAATAGTCAATAATTAAATTGTGAGAAATTCTCATTACCCACGAAATAAACTTTCCATCCTCTCTGTAATTTTCACCCTTTATTGTTTTAATAACGCGGTAAAAAGTTTCCTGAAAAATGTCGTTTGCTACTTCTCTATCTAGCACCCTAGAAACTATGTAAGAAAAGATTTTTCGTTTATGTCTACGTAGCAACTCTTCTAAGCAACTTTCGTTACCTTTTGCATATAAAGAAACCAAATCTTGATCACTTAATGATTGTAAACGCATATTTACCTCCTTGTTTAGATTAATTAATAGTTTGAGGTAAAAATGTTTCTATAGCGTTTATTTAGAGGTTTTTAATTATTTGTTAATAGCTTATAAAATCTATTAACATTACAAAATTAGTTATTTGAACGAAATATCCAAATGTTTGTTACATAAAAGTGCAATTAGCCCTAAAATTAGGTACTTTTGCAACCCAAATAAATGAAAAAAGAAACCACCATAAACCACCTTAGCCCCATAGAAATTAAAGGCGCTAAAATTCATAACCTCAAAAATATTGATGTTAATATTCCTCGCAATAAGCTGGTAGTAATTACGGGACTTTCTGGTTCAGGAAAATCTTCGCTTGCATTTGATACTTTATATGCAGAGGGTCAAAGAAGATATGTAGAAAGCCTTTCTTCGTATGCAAGACAATTTTTAGGTAAACTAAATAAGCCGCAAGTAGATTACATAAAAGGAATTTCTCCTGCTATTGCAATTGAACAAAAAGTAAATACTCGTAATCCAAGATCTACCGTTGGAACATCAACAGAGATATACGATTACCTTAAACTGTTTTTTGCCAGAATAGGAAAAACCTATTCACCTGTTTCAGGAAAAATTGTAAAAAGAGATTCCGTTCCTGATGTTGCAGATTTTATTTTGTTGCAAAAAAAACCTTGCAGTGTTTATATTTTATCTCCATTTAGACAAGATAGAATTATCTCTAAACAATTAGATTTGCTTTTGCAACAAGGCTTTTCTAGAATAATTCTAAACGATAAACCAACTAAAATAGAAGAGGTATTAAATAGCATAAAAGGAGATAAAAATTTTGAAAAAGAAATTAATAATGCAAAGCCCGAAAAAATAAATCTTTTAATAGACCGATTTGTTTTAGACAATATTGAAGATGAGGATGAACTAAAAATAAGACTTTCAGACAGTATTCAAACAGGATATTTTGAAGGTGGTGGAAATATTATTGTTAAAGTAGATGAAAAGCTACATAGTTTTTCCAATAAGTTTGAAGCAGATGGAATTGAGTTTGTTGAGCCTTCTGTTCATTTTTTTAGTTTTAATAATCCGGTTGGAGCTTGCAAAAAATGCGAAGGCTTTGGTTCTGTTATTGGCATTGACGAAAAATTAGTAATTCCGGATAGCAATTTATCTGTTAACGAAGGAGCTGTTGCCTGTTGGAAGGGAGAAACCATGAGCGAATGGAAAAAATCTTTTGTACTAAAAGCTTATAAATTAGATTTTCCAATTCATAGACCCTACAATGAACTTAATCAAGAAGAAAAAGATATTTTATGGAAGGGAACAAAAGGGTGGCAAGGAATTGATGGCTTCTTTAAATTTTTGGAAGAAAATGCTTATAAAATTCAGTACCGAGTAATGCTTAGCAGGTTTAGAGGAAAAACCTCTTGTCCTGATTGTAAGGGAACACGCTTAAGAAAAGATGCTTCTTATGTAAAAATTGAAAATAAATCCATACAAGACATTGTATTAATGTCTGTTGAAGAAAGCGAGCAATGGTTTAATAATCTCAAATTAAGTGAACACGATATAGCTGTTTCAAAAAGATTGCTGGTAGAAATTAAAAGCAGGCTACACTTTTTAAATAAAGTAGGTTTAGGATACCTTACATTAAATAGATTAAGCAACACACTTAGTGGTGGAGAATCACAAAGAATAAATTTAGCAACTTCACTTGGCAGCAGTTTGGTGGGCTCACTCTATGTCTTGGATGAACCTTCTATTGGATTGCATTCCAAAGACACAGAAAAATTAATAGAAGTTTTAATTTCCTTAAAAGAGCTAGGAAATACTGTTGTAGTAGTAGAGCATGATGAAGATATAATGAGAAAGGCCGATCAAATTATAGACATTGGCCCAATGGCAGGAACGCTCGGAGGAAACTTAGTTTTTCAAGGCAACAGAGAAGATTTACTCCTCGAAAAAAACAGTTTAACTGCAAAGTATTTAAACGGAATAGAAAAAATAAATGTCCCCCAATTTCGCAAACCATTCAAACAAAAAATAACCCTAGTAGGGGTAACAGAAAATAACTTACAAAACATTGATGTAGATTTCCCATTAAATGTTTTAACCGTAATAACTGGCGTTTCGGGCAGTGGCAAAACCACCTTAATAAAAAGAGTTTTGTTTCCTGCCTTAGTTCGACACATTATGGGTTATGGAGATATAAGTAATAATTTTAATAAAATTACTGGTGATTTGCATTCATTAGATGCTGTTGAGTTTGTTGATCAAAATCCAATTGGAAAAAGTTCAAGAAGCAACCCTGTAACTTATATTAAAGCCTATGATGAAATAAGACTTTTGTATTCAGAGCTTCCACTTTCAAAGATGAGAGGCTATAAGCCTTCACACTTTAGTTTTAACGTAGAGGGTGGACGTTGCGAAGTGTGCCAAGGAGAAGGCGAAGTAACAGTTGAAATGCAGTTTATGGCCGATATTCATTTAACCTGTGAAGCATGCAATGGAAAAAGATTTAAATCAGATACTTTAGAAGCACAATTTTTTGATAAAAGCATATTTGATATTCTTGAATTAACAGTAGACGATGCCATATCATTTTTTCAGGAACACCAAGAAAAAAATAATTCCGTAAAAAAAATAATTACAAAACTTTTGCCACTTTCTGAAGTAGGACTAGGATACATTCACCTTGGGCAATCATCGTCAACCCTATCGGGTGGCGAAGCACAAAGAATAAAACTTGCTTCGTTTTTAATAAAAGGAAATACAAGTGGAAACACTCTATTTATTTTTGATGAACCTACAACGGGACTGCATTTTCACGACATAAAAAAACTTTTACATTCATTTGAAGCATTAATAAAAAATGGACATTCAATAATGGTGATTGAGCACAATTTAGAAGTTATTAAATGTGCCGATTGGGTAATTGATTTAGGGCCTGATGGCGGAAATAGAGGTGGCCGCCTTGTTTTTGAAGGAACTCCAGAAGATTTGGTAAAATGCAAGGAGAGCCATACCGCCCACTATTTAATTGAAAAATTAAATTAGTTATCAAATAAAAATGCTTCCAATCTATAATAAATGCAAGTTAACCGCATTATTTGTTCATTAGTCTAATTTTCTGTCCATTTTTAAAACCTTTTCATATTTTTGTAAAAAATTCACAAAAAATGAGATTTAGATTAAGTTTATTTTTATTTTTATGCCTTTGCATAAGCCACTATACTCAAGCGCAAGAACTTGATAATAAGAAAAAATTAATAGATAAGTTAAAAAATTCTCCAACCATTTGCACAATCTCTTGGGTTTTTGTTGACAATGATGGCGATCCCAATTCTTATTCTGCAAAGGCAAACAGCAAAAATATTATCCCATTGTCATTTAAGGTAGATAAGAACCTCCATAAAAACTTTAGCGTTAGCGCGGTAATGTGTTTTAATAGATTTAAATCTTTTCAGGAAGTCAACAATGTAACTTTGCCTTACAGCAGATTGTTTTTTTCATTTGACCTTAATGGCAGAATAGGAATAAAAGACAAACGTTTTGACTTGTATTTATTAAATGGCTTAGGTTATTCTACTGTTGATTTTAATAGACTTAATGCTCCAAAATCAGGGAGTTTGAACTTTGGTGGGGGATTATATGTAAAAATAATTAAGAATGTTGGTATTAATATAGAGAGCGCAGCAAAATTTGGATTAAGAAAACCCTTGATTAAAAATAATTCAAATCATTTTCTTCACACCATAGGTTTTAGCCTATTTCTATAACACTTTAGTTATTACCCATTATTGCACTTCCTTGCGGGGGCCTATGAAAAAAAAATTACTAAACGGTAAAAAGCATATAGTTGTATTGTTAATTTCAATGCTGTTATATGGTTGTAAAGCAAAAAAAGAAATTGTTTATTTTCAGGGAGAATTAAATTCCAAAGAACAAGTAAATACAAACTATAACCCTATTTTAAAATGTGACGATTTGCTTTCCATTACTGTTTTAGGTATAGATGTAGAAGCAGTTAAGCCATTTAACTTGCCTCTGGTGAGTGCAGGCATAGTTGGAGGTTACGCCCAGGGTGCACCTACTCCATCTGGATTTTTAATTGGCCCTGACGGCTATATAGATTTCCCGGTGATAGGTAAAATTAAATTAGCAGAATTAAAAAGGTCGCAAGCAATTGACTCACTAAAAAAATCATTAGATCTGTATATACAAAACCCCACAATTCTTATTAGAATTTTAAATTATAAAGTTACTGTTTTGGGTGATGTTAAAAATCCTGGAACATTTACAATTCCAAACGAAAAAATTACCATAATTGAGGCATTGGGAATAGCCGGAGATTTAAACATTACCGGGTTAAGAAAAAATATAAAAGTAATTAGAGAAACCGAAGGAAAAAAGAAGGAGTTTATTATAGATCTTACCAAAAATGATGTGTTTAATTCACCTGTATATTATTTGCAGCAAAACGATTTAGTGTATGTTGAACCTAATAGAAGTAAAATAAATTCTTCCCTAATTAATTCTTCTAACACCGGTATTGCTATCTCTGCAGTTTCATTAATTGCAACATTAATAGTTTTATTTACCAAATAAGCAGAGGCAATGGAGGAAGAACTAAAATACACTGAAGTAGAAACGGATGAAATAAATATAAAGGAATTAATTTATAGATATCTCGAAAATTGGAAGTGGTTTTTATTAAGTATTATTGTTTGTATAGGTTTTGGGTATACATATTTAAGTTACCAGGTTCCACAATACGAGGCTTCAGCAAAAATATTAATTAAGGATGAAAAAAATGGAGGTTCAATAATTGATGAGTCCTCTGTTTTTGAAGATTTAGGTTTATTAAAAGGTGGTAAAAACATTGATAACGAAATTGAAGTATTGAAGTCTCGTTCGTTGATGATTTCTGCCGTAAAATCTCTCCATGCAAATATTTTTTATTATTCCTATGGGAGGCCCATTTATCACGAAAAATTTAAGGATACTCCCATTGAAGTAAATTGTTTGAACTCAGACACGAACAATTGCAATCAAGGCATGGGCAATTGGATAATTTATCCACTAAACAATTCTAAATTTCAACTGAGTAATGCAGGGACAAAAGCAATTTTAGGTGAATTTTATTTTGGTCAAACCATTCAAACCTCTGAAGGTAAACTTAGGTTTAATAGTACAAAATACTTTAACAGTAGTTTATTAAATAAACCATTTAAAGTAAATATTTTACCCATAGAAATTGCTGCAAATTTATACTTAAAAAACCTTGAAGTTACTCCAGTAAATAAAACCGCAAGTGTATTAAATATTTCATTAAAATGTCCCATCCCAATTAAAGCGGTAGAAATTGTTAATCGAATAATAAAGCAGCATGACTTAGAGGAAATTGAAGACAAAGACATCGTAAGTAAGAATACATCTGAATTTATTTCGGAACGAATTAAATTTATTTCCCAAGAGCTTGGCGAAGTAGAAAGCGATGTGGAGAACTATAAGAAAAACAATAAACTTACAGATATAACATCCGAGTCGGAATTATTTTTACAATCGGGGAATGAAAGCGAAAAAAAAATTATTGAACTAGGAAGTCAGCTAAAACTAGTAGAATTTATGCTGGAAGATTTAACCAGGAGAAATAATTCTATGCAATTAATGCCATCTAACCTGGGACTGCAAGATATGAGTATTGCAAATTTAATATCAGAATACAATAAAATAGTGTTGGAATCTGGAAGGATGATTAAGAACTCTGGCATAAAAAATCCTTTGGTAGAAAATTACCAGAAACAGATTTCCGAATTAAAAACTAGCATTAAAGAAAGTTTAGAAAATTTAAAAAATACACTAGAGATAAATATTGCTGAACTCAACAAAAGGGAAAGTCTTATAAACAATAGAATTGCATCTGTTCCAAAATTTGAAAGAGAGTTTAGAAATATTTTTAGGCAGCAACAAATCAAGGAAACATTGTATTTGTATTTATTGCAAAAAAGAGAAGAAACAAACATTACACTAGCAGGAAAGGTTTCAAACACAAAAATTATTGATCCAGCATTTAGCTCAGGAGCTATGATTTCTCCTAAAAAAAATGTAGTTTATTCTTCCATGTTTTTTCTAGGTTTTATTTTACCGTTCATTGTTATTTATATCAAAGATTTATTAGACACAAAGGTTCAAAGCAAATTAGATTTAGACAAATACAGAATTCCCCTACTAGGCGATATACCTATCAGCGACGATTCAGAACCGTTTATAAGCAAGCACAACAATTCTGTATATTCAGAATATTACAGATCACTAAGAACAAATGTTGGATTTTTATGCGAAGCAAGTGCAAATAAATCCAAAGTAGTTTTTATTACCTCTACCATCAGTAAAGAAGGCAAAACATTTATCTCTATTAATCTATCTACCTCATTTGCATTATCAGATAAAAAAACACTGTTGATAGGATTCGATTTAAGACATCCAAAAATTGGAGAATATTTAAATATGAATGAGAAAAAAGGAATTACAAATTTTTTAATTGATAAATCCAGTAGAATTGAAGATTTTATTATTAAAAAAAATGATGATAATTTACTGTTTGATATACTCTTATCCGGTCCAATTCCACCTAATCCCTCAGAATTATTAATGCACAAAAAAATTGAATCAATTTTTAATTATGCACGAGAAAATTACGACTATATTCTTGTTGATACAGCTCCAGTTGGATTAGTAGCAGATACGCTATTATTAAGCGAATTTGCAGACTGCTCTGTATATGTTGTAAAAGCAAATTATTTAGATAAAAGAATGTTACAAATTGCAAACGATTTAAATAAATCTAAACGATTGAAAAATATTGCCTTTTTATTAAATGGAAGAGATATAGATTCAATAAGTTATGGTTATGGTTATGGTTATTCATATTATAATGAGAAGCAAAAAATGTCTTTTACAAAAAGGATGAAAAAATTAATGACGAGGTAATAAATTTTATAAAAATTAGATTTGAAAATTCTATCAATTATACCAGCAAGAAGCGGCTCTAAATCTATACCAGATAAGAATATTTATTCTTATTTAGGTAAGCCATTAATGGCCTATTCTATTATAGACTCGTTAAAATCAAGTTTAATAAATAGAACAATAGTAAGCACGGATAGCAACTATTATGCTCAGATAGCCGATTCATTTGGTGCGGAGATTCCTTTCATAAGACCAAAAGAAATTTCTGAAGATTTTTCTACTGACCTAGAAGTTTTTGAGCATGCTTTAGATTATTTGAAAACTAAAGAAAACTACATTCCAGACATTGTAGTTCATTTAAGGCCAACGTATCCAAAAAGAAATGTTCAAGACCTAGATGCAATGATAAATTTGCTAATTGAAAATAGTAATTGGGATTCTGTACGCTCTGTAAGCGAGGCAAATGAAACTCCATATAAAATGTGGAAAATGGATAATGGAGTTTTAATCCCCGTAATAGAGCAATCCCAAATTGTTGAGGCATACAATCAACCCCGACAAATTTTGCCCAAAGTATATTCTCAAAATGCATGTATAGATGTAACCAGAGCAAGTACTATTAAAGAAAAAAAATCTATGACAGGAAATGTTATAGGAGCTTATGTGATGAAGGAAAACTGGGACATTGATTATTTTTCTGACTTTATAAAAATTGACCAAGAAATAATTAATGAAAAAAACAAAGTATTTTGTTTTGACATTGATGGGGTGATAGCAAAATTAAGCCCAAACAACGATTACAATTTAGCAGAACCCAATACTCCAGTTATTGATAAAGTAAACAAATTGTTCAACAACAATAACACAATAATTTTATTTACAGCCAGAGGAACAAAAACAGGGATTGATTGGAGTGAAGTTACAGCAAAACAGCTAAAAACCTGGGGCGTAAAATACCACGAATTAAAATTTGGGAAGCCTGCCGCAGATTATTATGTAGACGACAGATTAATAAACATGAATGAACTATAAATGAAAAACAACAAAATGGATAACACAAAAAATTTATTTAAAAACCTATTTATTTTTGAAATTGCAAACAACCATCAAGGTGATGTTAATCATGGTATAAACATCATTAAAGAGATGGGAACAATTGCAAAAAAATACAATTTAAATGCAGCGGTAAAACTACAATATAGGCAATTAGATACTTTTATTCACCCTGATTTTAGAAAAGACACCAACGCTAAACATGTTGGCCGTTTTTTATCTACTGAACTAAAAAACGATGAATTTCTTAAGTTAGTTGAGGCCATAAAATCAGAAGGAATGATTAGTATGTGTACTCCATTTGATGAGGCTTCTGTAGACTTAATTCTGGACCATAATATTGATATAATAAAAATTGCAAGTTGTAGTGCCGATGATTGGCCACTGTTAGAAAAGATTGTTAAAACTAACAAGCCAATAATTGCCTCAACAGGAGGTTTGTCTTTGTTCGAAATTGATAATCTTGTAAGTTATTTGGGAAATAGAGATTCAAACTTTGCCATTTTGCATTGCGTTGGAATATATCCAAGTCCGAACGAAGTATTAAACCTCAATTTTATTTCAAAGTTAAAAAAGAGGTATTCAAATATAACCATTGGTTATTCCGGACACGAAGCGCCAAACAATATAGATGTAATTAAAATTGCCATTGCCAAAGGCGCAGAAATATTTGAAAGACATGTAGGCTTGCCAACAGAAACAATTGTTCTAAACAATTATTCTATGAATCCAGATGAATGTGATTCATGGGTTTTAGAAGCACACAAAGCATTTGCAATTTGCGGACAAAATGAAAAAGTTGTTACCGACTCCGAAAGTGAATCATTATTGTCGCTAAAGCGTGGAGTATTTGCAAAAACAAAAATAAATAAGGGAGATAAAATAAATTTGGATGATGTATTTTTTGCTATGCCATGCCAAAAAGGGCAATTAAATAGTAGTGAATTTGGAAGAGTAAGAGCTAGTTTTATTGCACACAAAAACTACGAAATTAACGAAGCAATTTTTGAAAAATCAGAAGTTGATACGTTTTATAAACTTAGGAAAATTATTCACGAAGCAAAGGGGCTTTTATCAGAAGCAGAAATTGTTTTAAATGATAAAGCTGAGATGGAATTGTCGCACCATTATGGAATTGAAAAATTCAGAGAATTTGGAATTTTAATTATTAATTTGGTAAACAGAGAATACTGCAAAAAAATTATTGTTGTATTTCCTGGGCAAAATCATCCGGAACAATATCACATTAAAAAAGAAGAAACCTTTCATGTTTTGAGCGGAACGCTTGGATTATCACTGAATGGAATAAATTCTGAATTAAAAAAGGGAGACATTGTAACCGTAGAAAGGGGAGTAAAACATGCTTTTTGGAGTGAATCAGGTGCTATAATTGAAGAAATTTCAACTACACATTACAGAAACGATTCGTTTTATACCGATCCGCAAATTAATGCCATGGATCCAATGCAAAGAAAAACAATAATTGAATATATATAATTATGAAGCAGCTGTTTAAATTGGAGGGCCCTCATCATCCTGATATTGATGAGAAGTTTCATCAACTGAATATAGGTAACATTGGTAATGTAATATACTGGTATAATTTTTTTGACATGGTAAAAAATATCAAAGGCGATATAGTTGAATGTGGCATTGGAAGAGGCCGTTCATTACTCGTAATGTCATCAATCAATCATATGCTTGAAGAGCATGAGGGAGGAAATAGAAAAATTTATGGTTACGATAGTTTTGAAGGTTTTCCGGAACCAACATCCCATGATGATTCATACAGAAAACCTAAAAAAGGCGAATGGGCAACTTCTCCTAGTGGAAGATATCAGTATAATCAGGAGTTTATTACCAATGTGCTCAACAATGCAGGAGTTAATACCAAAGAAAATATCATCTTAAAGAAAGGATTTTTCTCAGAAAGCTTGATTCATCACCCTAACGAACCAATTGCAATTTTGCATGTTGATGGTGATTTGTACGAGTCATACATGGATACCTTGAATAATTTGTATCACAAAGTGAGCCAAGGAGGTGTTATTGTTTTTGATGATTTTCTCGCACAAAAAGAGGATGAAGATAGGTGGCCGGGTGCTAGAAAAGCTGTAGAGGATTTTTTTGGTGATGGTACCAAAGATTTTAAAATAAGTGAGAGAGGTACCCCTTATTTGATTAAAAAATAATTTGAAATTTCAAATACTATGAATTGACTGAA
Source organism: uncultured Bacteroidota bacterium (assembly GCA_903842515.1). Lineage (GTDB taxonomy): Bacteria > Bacteroidota > Bacteroidia > UBA4408 > UBA4408 > CAIMMJ01. The sequence goes on from CAIMMJ010000359.1 coordinate 26,242, forward strand.
ATTAGGGGAAGCTAAACGAAATTTAATGCTTAATGGTATAAATTATGAATTTGATGAGGTCTGAAAAAACATGCCTGAAAAAATAGGTCAATCATACAATGTTGGAGTTGTTTTAAAAAAATAATCATGAAAAAGCTTACTCAATACAGCAATTATTTCCTTGGAGAGGTTGAGCGTTTTTTAAAAATTGAGCAGAGGCATGTGGCCAATTCTAGCCATGCAATTAACCAATGGTTGTATCAACTCAAAGAGGTTCCCCCAGCAAATGAACGCATACTTTTAGTGGCCTATCGAAATCAAACATGGGTTGAATGGGCTGTTTATTTTGCTTGTGTGGCCAGAACCTATGGATTTGAAACAACCTTGTTAATCAAGAATGAGGATATTGATATAATATATTCAAAAAAAATGAAGGATGGATTTTGGGAAAAAGTTAAGTGCATACCCGGAATAAATTTTATTGAATTATCCTCACTATCTTTTGATGAAGAAGAATATAAATTTTTCTATAATAGGAATTTTAAAAAGTGTGCCGATTCATTAGCTTATGATCACAGAATTGAACAAGCCGATATTCTAAATGATATCGATCAATACGGAGATAAGTTGGAGCGTTTAAGAAAATATTCTGCCATCACAGCTTCCTCCTTATATAAATTGATTGCACAAAACAATTTTCATGCTTTCTATTGTTTCAGTGGATTGATTGGTGAAACATTCGCCCTCTTAGATGCTGCATTACATCAAAAAATCACTACAGTATGTATAGAGGGGTGGGGATGGAGAAAGGGGCACATGATATATAATTTTAATGGCCCTGCACTAGAATATAATGTTAAAGGATGGATGAAATATTTTGGAGAATGGAATAGCGAAAAGGAGACACACATGAAAAATTATTTTAGTTTTTTAAATGGTGCTCAAAACAAGGAGCAATGGCTAAAGGAATTTTATAATGTGCAGCAGGCATCTATTGATAGTGCCATTCCTGATACAATCAAAACTTTTCTGTCTGACAATAAAAAAGTTTACTTATTAGCTTGCAACGTAATAGCTGATAGTTCTATGCTTAACAGAGAGCGTTTTTTCAGTAGTCAACAAGAATTTGTAAGAAAAACAGTGGCTTATTTTAAAAACAATCCGGGCAAGAAATTAATTATTAGAGCTCACCCGGGAGAAGAGTGGGTAGAAGCTAAGGTGAAAATTAAAATGGGCACTTTTGCAAAACAAATAGCTGCTGGAATTCCCAACATCCTTGTTATCGATTATCTCGAAAAGATAAATACATTTAGTTTGTTGCCCTTCACGAGTGTTGGATTAGTATGGCTGTCATCTGTTGGTGTTGATCTTGTAGTGCGTGGAGTTCCCGTTATTGCTGTGGCCAACGCCAAGTATTCAGGGTTGGGAATTACTGAGGAGCCAATGTCAGAGGATGAATATTACAATTTGCTTGATAGATACAGCGAATCAGAAATTAGACCATCGAAGAGGCAAGTACAAACGGCAATGGAATATCTTTACATGGTGTTTAAAGGTTTCTCTTTTGAAGCTTTCGGTAAAAATTTCCAGGCCAATACAACAAAAATGAACAAAATGTTTAATCAAAAAGAACACGATACTTTTTACAAAATTATTTTAGGACTGGTTCCAGCGCCAGATATAAACTAAAACTATAACTAATTTCTTGCCCGTTTAATTACAAGTAACAATGAATACCTTAAGAATAAAAACAAATTTAATTTCCAACTTATTTTTGAGGAACAAAGTTTTATTAAAATACATTTCCGTTTCTTATTTGTCTATTCCGGTTTCGCTTATAACTGGTTTTTTGGCATTCAGAAAAATTGATCCTTACTTAATGGGAATATGGACTACATTTTCTGTTTTAGAAACGTATGCCACATTTATGCGTTTGGGCGTAATTAATGGAATGAATAGAGAATTGCCATTTGCTCTTGGAGAAGGCAAAAAAGAAAAAGCAGATAAATTGGCCTCAACAACATTAGGGTATACCATAATTAATATAATTCTTCTTTGTATTTGCACGCCTTTTTTGTTGAGTAAATTTGAGTTGAGCACCCATCATATAGCAACAAGTATAATTGTTGTTTTTAGAATTAGTCTTTCGTTCTACATTACTTTTTTAAGTGGCACATTTAGATCAGAAGATAGTTTTAATAAACTTAGCAATATTCATGGTGTTGTAATTTTAATGAAATTACTTTTTTGTCCATTAATATTTTATGGCTTTTATGGCTTTTTAGCCTACGAAATTATTGCCGTAATTACTAACACCATTTTATTGCACAAATACAGACCAATAAAAGTAAAACCACAATTTCATAAACAGGAGTTTATTCATTTATTAAAAATTGGTTTCCCTATTTTTATTATTTCTTCGGCTATTAGTTATCTAGATACAATACCAAAACTGTATCTAATAAAATACGCCGTTCCTGAAACTATTGGTATTTATGCACCAGTGGCAATGCTTCTATCGGTGGTTGCTATTCTCCCTAATTCCCTATCTGCCTATATGTATCCAAAATTTTCTTTTCATTTAGGTGAAGCAAAACAAGCAGAAGATATTTGGAATAAACTATTGAAAATATATTTTACTTCATTTGTTTTTGTTAGTTTTTTGGCAGCAATTGGTTATTTTTTCATTGACTATTTTGCTTACTTTTTCCCAAAATACAAAAATTCTTTGCCCTATTTAAAACTGTCTTTACTCATTTGTCCGTTTGTGTTTTTTAGGCTTGGCAATATGTTAAATGTGCTGCTAAAAAACTACACATTTATGATTTATTTTTCTGTATTTTATGGGATAATACAACTTCTTTCCATTTATATAATTTCTAGAGTAGAAGTAGATTTAATTAATGTTATTATTTATTCACAAATAATCACCTCTCTTTTGGTATTACTTTTTGGGATTTTTTTAAACAGAATTTTAATCTTAACTAAAATAAAAGAAAAGAAAATTTAAATCGTGGAAAAAGGTATTAGATCAAAATACATCAAAGAGTATACGGATTATATCATTGTGCTTTTAAGTTTATTTTCTGTTAGTCCTTTTTTTTCAATGATTGTAAACACATTTCTTCAAATACTTTTAGTATTTATAATTTGGATAAGATTACTAAGAGGTGGAATATTTTTTGACCACAAAATAAACCTTACTTTATTTTTTGTTTTTATTTTATTGGCAATACAGGCAGTTTTAAGTGGTGGATTTTCTTATGC
>CAIMMJ010000360.1 GCA_903842515.1 uncultured Bacteroidota bacterium
ATTGGGTTTCCTATGTGGTGGTGGTATGGTAGTGGGCGGATTAACCATGCACTTATCACCTAGGGTAATGGGGTATACTATGTATGTGCTAGTGTGTGTATATGGTGGTGTATGTGGGGTATTGGATAAGGTGTTGGATAAGGTAATTAAATTAATTTTTGTAGCTACATTTTAAAAAAAATATGTTAATTTTGTAGCTACAATTCAAAAATTATATTAACTTTGTAGCTACAATTTAAAAATTTAAAAAAAACACTATGGATTTAGAATTAATTTTACAAACAGCCGCCGAATGTTTGGCTCTTAAACCCGATTTATCTCAAAAAAATCCTGATGGCTACGATAAAGCTATTTTAGGGTTAACTGACAATGGGCAATTGGTTTATTCAAAAGAAATTATGGTTGAACTTTTGAGGGAAGAAGATAAAGAACTTTCAGAAGAAGATGCTTGGGAGTTTCTTGAATTCAACACATTTTGTGCTTATGTTGGTGAACAGACACCTATTTTTGTAAATACTTATTAATTTTTATGGCAAAAAGTAAACCAATTGGAGTCAGATTTGACTTGGAAAAGTTAGAATTAATCCAAAAAGAACAAAACTTGGCATCACCTCAAGCAGTGGTAAATTATTTTCTAGATGGGTACAAAAGTATACTTGAATTTACATATGGCGTGCCTAATGTTTTAGCTAAAAGAGGCGCACCATTTAAAAATATGCCTCCTTATGGCACCGCAGGAACCTCAAATTTAGCAGATATGTTAGCGAATGATACAGTTACCGCAAAAAACACAATAACGCCGCCAAAAGGCTTAAAAGGGCTAGATTTAATGATTTGGAAATCGGAAAATTGTAAATAATTAGTAATTTAGCGGCAAATATATAAATATGAAAAAAACATTAGTATTGGCTTTAATTCTATTAAGCGTAGTTGAAAATTCTTTTTCACAAGAAAAAGCGTTAAAAATCTACAATGGCAAATTTGCTTTTTGCGGTGCATCTGGCGCTGAAAGGACAAAAGATACAATTATGGTACAGGGTAAAAAATTTATTTTGGGCGTTTCTATATGTCCAGTTATGGAGGGACCCTCTATTGCAAACACCATGTTAGTCGCTAACCCATCTATTACCCCTGATGGTACAGACAAAACCGTGTGGTCATTCTTTTGGTATTATGATTCAGTTCCGCAAGCTCCATCTTGGAAAACTTTACCTACCGTTAATCGTTCTTTTGTAGTTACAAGAAAGCCGGGCGGTGGAATGAGTAATATGTTCTGCATGCCTTGTCAAGTTTTGCCAAAGAAGGTTAATGGCGTAACATTGGCAAGATGTTTGGGTCCGATTAACGAAGCAGCAGTTCCACTTCGTAGAGCAATGAGGGTATTTCCGGGCGAAACATCAATTACACAAGCTCCAATAGGAGCAACATATCCTGTAGGGACAATTATACCTGAATTTAAAAAATAATTAATTTTATTTTAAAAAAATACTACTTTTACAAAGTTCTGTGTTTTTTTGATTGATTTTTAGTTGAAGCCCTCCTTTTTAGGAGGGTTTTTTTATTTGTTTTGGTTAAGTATTTGTTCTTTCATCCATTTAGCACCTAATTCAAATCCATCTATTTGTCCATCATTATACATCCCACAATCAACGTGCTTTTCAAATGGCAATTTATTAC
>CAIMMJ010000361.1 GCA_903842515.1 uncultured Bacteroidota bacterium
AATGTATTGGACATGGCAAAGTGGTTACATCAATTTTAAATGCGAAGGGAAAAAAGAAAATGAATCTGGTGCTGTTAGTAAATTTATGTTTCATCTTGGAGGTTATTCATTACAAAACAATGCACTACAAAAACTCGAATTTAACTTTCCAAATCTAACACAAACAGAGTTAATTTTTAGTTTGGATAAATTCATTGAATCTGAATTGTTTGCTACAACAAACAAAATAATGTTGCCGTCGCCAATGTCTGTTCAGTTTTCAAAATTAGCAGCATCTTGCTTTAAACTAAAATAAAGTGAATAGATCAATAATATTGTTTCTGTGCTTGCTGGTGTGTTCATTTAAATGTATTGATGAATTAATTCTTGTTCCCGACAATTGGCCAAACCCAAAATATAATTTTGAAAATAATAGATTAACAGAACCTAAAATTTTATTGGGAAGAGTGTTGTTTTATGATCCTATTTTATCTGCTAACAATACAATTTCTTGTGCAAGTTGTCATTCTCCGTTTTCGGCATTTACACACATAGACCATTCATTGAGCCATGGAATTTTTGACAGTATTGGAAATAGAAATTCAATTGCACTTATGAATTTAGCCTGGCAAAATACTTTTATGTGGGACGGCTCAATAAATCATTTAGATATGCAGGCACTTGCCCCTTTATCACATCCAAAAGAAATGGCAAGTTCTATTGATTCGCTGGTTCAAAAAGTAAATAAATCAACACTCTATAAAAATCTTTTATACAAAGCGTATGGCGATAGCTTAGCAAGCGGAGAAAAACTATTAAAAAGTATGTCGCAATTTATGCTAACTCTTATTTCCTCAAATTCTAAATACGATAAAGTTAAAGCCGGCAAAGAAATATTTACCTCTCAAGAGCAAATTGGTTATTATTTATACAAAAAAAATTGTTTTGCATGCCATACAGAACCACTGTTCTCAAATTATGAATTTGCAAACAATGGCCTAAAGTTAGATACAAGCCTAAACGACCTTGGAAGATTTTCAATCACAAAAAATCCCAGTGACTCATTAACGTTTAAAATTCCAACGCTCAGAAACATAGAATATACCTATCCTTACATGCACGACGGAAGATTTACAAAATTGATGCAAGTAATAAATCATTATACTACTGGAATAGAAAGAAACAAAACACTCCATAATAAATTGCAAATGCCAATAATTTTAACCGAAAAAGAAAAAGTTGATTTAATTTCTTTTTTGCTCACTTTGTCTGATAGAGAGTTTTTGTTCAATAAAAAATTTGCATTTCCCAAAGAAGTATATTCTGAATCGGGCAACAATTCAAAATAAGGTTACTTTTAAGTGGCATTTACCTCTCTTAAATCAAGGTAAACTTCCACTAGCCTAAATTAAAAAAAATATTACCAGTAAGCAGTATTTTATTAAATGCAATAGAAACACAAATGGTTTTTACTTGTACTTATTGTTGACAAAGATTAATTTTCTTTCAAAAACTTTTCTGCATTTTTTATGTGAGGATGCAGATACGTATCATTTTCTAAATAGGGCACTCGGTTCCTAAATTGGTTTTTAAAATATTCTAATTTAGTTGAGGTGATTAATGGTTTTCTAAAATCTAATGCTTGTGCAGCACAAATTAGCTCAATACCTAAAACAGAATAAACGTTCTCTACCACTTTTAAACATTTTGTTGCGGCATTTGCTCCCATACTCACATGATCTTCTTGTCCGTTGCTAGATACAATGGAATCTACAGATGCAGGAGAGCAGTATTGTTTGTTCTGACTTACAATGGATGCTGCTGTATATTGCAAAATCATAAATCCAGAATTTAAGCCCGGATTAGCTGTTAAAAATGCTGGCAATCCTCTTTGGCCTGATATAAGCAGATAGGTTCTTCGTTCAGAAATATTTCCTAATTCCGACAAGGCTATGGCAAGCATATCTAATGCAACGGCAAGGCATTGACCGTGAAAATTTCCCCCAGAAATTATTTTATTGTGTTCAGGAAAAATTGTAGGATTGTCAGTTACAGAATTTATTTCTGTTTCTACAACATTTTTTACATAATTTATTGCGTCAATGCTAGTACCGTTAACTTGTGGAATGCACCTAAAGGAGTAAGGATCTTGCACTTGTTCTTTTTTCTTAGCCTGAATTTGACTCCCGTTTAAATATTCTCTCATTTGTTTTGCCACAAAATTTTGCCCAAAATGATTTCTTATGTTATGCAACAATTCGTCAAATGGTTCGGCAAGGCCATCAAATCCGTCTAATGAGCAGGCTGCTATTCGTGTAGCATGTGCTGCAATTTTTTCGGCGTTTAACAAACATTCAACAGCATAAGCACTCATAAATTGAGTTCCATTTAAAAGGGCTAAGCCTTCTTTTGATTGCAATTGAATGGGTTGCCAGTTAAAAAATTGGTGTAACAGTTGCGACGATATTTTTCTTCCTTTGTAATACACTTCACCCTCGCCAAAAAGTGGTAAGCTCAAATGTGCCAATGGAGCTAAATCGCCCGAAGCACCCAAAGAACCTTGAGAATATATTATGGGCAATACATCGTTGTTGTAAAAATCTACCAGCCTCTCTAAAGTTTGTAATTGAACGCCGCTATGTCCAAACGAAAGTCCTTTTATTTTTAGCAGTAACATTATTTTCACAATTTTGTTAGGCACTTCTTCTCCTGTTCCACAGGCATGCGAACGCACTAAATTTTCTTGAAGAGTTCCTAAATCTTTGTGGTCTATTTTTGTGTTACATAACGAGCCAAAACCAGTATTTATGCCATATACAGGTCTATTTGCTTCTAATATGTAATTGTCAAGAAATATTCTACAGTCTTGAACATTTTTTTTTGTTTGAACACTTAATTCAAGTTTTGAGTTTTTTAAAATTAGTTGGTCTATCACTTCAATGCTCAACAAATTATTGTTGTCGATAATATAATTAATCATGCTGTATCTTTATTTTTGGAAGTATATAATTAATTCAACTTCATTTAATTTTTGTTGCTCAC
>CAIMMJ010000362.1 GCA_903842515.1 uncultured Bacteroidota bacterium
ACCATAGCTATTGTTGGCCTTATTCTATATGTAAAACCTTTAACTTCATTTTTTAAATTTGAAACATTAAAATTCTTGCAATTAATAATATGCATAGCAATTGGTTTTGTTTCTGTTATTTGGTTTGAATTGGTTAAACTTGTTAAACGTAGAAATGCAAGTTTTAATCAATAATTAATATCTCCTTCAGCAAATACCCAGCAGCACCATCAATCTTTGCAAAGCAAATTCCTCTGTCCCATAACCCAACTCCTTCTCCTGCTTTGTGAAACTTTGTGCATTCCGCCGCGGCGTAGTGGTTTAGCTTCAGCTATCAATTATCCTCAACCTTCAAACTTCATCAATCCTTCACCAACTTAATTCCTCATATTACTTTGTGCCTTCTTTGTGAACTTTACTCACTTTGTTGGTGTTGTCACCAACAAAAACAGCTATTTCTTGTCCTATTAAATTGTACACTATTACTCTCTGAATTTTTTAAGCATCTTTGAACGTAAAGATTCCAGTGCTTGGATTAGGATAAAGACTAAAAGAATTTTCACTGATTGTCACGCTTGAAATATTTTGAGGAAACTCAAAGTTGTTTTAAGTTGTGTTAGTAATTATCGGTGATTTAAAATCGAATGTAGTATTTTTAGAATACAATCAAATGATACAGTTGGCACCTTTTGCCATTTTTCTAAATTAACTTTCTTTAGTTTTAATGGAATATTTAAAAGGTTTGATTTTTAAAGTAATCTTATTGAAATAATAAAAGTAAAATTTTATTTACTTTTGAATAAATAAAATTTGTATGAAAACTATAGCATTGAGAAAGAAGATAATAGATAAAATTGAAAATTCAGATACACAAGTTTTGCAGGTAGTATTAAATATCCTCAGTTTGTATAATGATGGAGAAGGAAATAGTGCTATGACAGATAACCAAAAAATGGAGTTAGATAAAAGGGCAACATTGCTTGAAAAAGGACTAATAAAAAAGAGAAGTTTTAAAAGTGTAAACAAATCTATAGAAGACAGATTAAAATCAATTTAATGGCTGTTTATAAAATAGTATTTACCACAAAATCTGAGGAAGAATTAATTGAAGCAGCATTTTATTATGAATCTCAGCAAAAAGGCTTAGGTTATAGATTTAGAGACAGCATCTTTTTAATCATCAATTCTATCGAGAATAATCCATTTTTATTTCAAAGAAAATACAAACAATACCGAGAAGCACCGCTAAAAGAATTTCCCTTTATAGTCATATATAAAATATATACTAATGAAATAATTATTAGTGCTATTTTTCACACAAAAAGAAAACCCAAAAACAAATTAAAACAGAAGTTGTAATCGGGTTTTACTCACTTTGTTTGTGTTATCACAAACAAAAAACTCTACCTTCAAACTTCATCACACCTTCACCAACTTAATTCCTCATACTGCTTTGTGAAACTTTGTGTCTCCTTTGTGACTTTTGAGGTTTAGCTTCCGCCAACAATTATCCTCAACCTTCAAACTTCATCACTCCTTCACCAACCTAATTCCTCATACTGCTTTGTGAAACTTTGTGTCTCCTTTGTGAGCTCCGCCGCGGCGGAGTGGTTTAGTTTCTGCCATCAACTATTAATTCGCCACTGAGGAGTGGAAAAAAAACAATCATCCAATTTTATAACTAAACATTTAATCAATCGTACTCACAAATTTCAAAAAATGAAAAATCAAAATGTATAAAAACGCTAGAAACAAAGTCATTATTTAAATCAAAAAAAATTGGTGTGATAAATCAAAAAAAATTTACTCCTCCACAAACTCCCCTTCCCATTTAGCAACCACAACAGAAGCCAAGCAATTGCCCACCACATTCACTGCAGTTCTTGCCATGTCCATTAGGGCATCAATGCCTAAAATTGCAAACACAGGTTCGGCAGGCAAATTAAACGAAGCCACTGTTCCTAATAAAATTACCAACGAAGCCCTGGGCACACCTGCCACGCCTTTGCTGGTTAGCATCAAGGTAAATACCATTATCAGTTGTTGGCTCATGCTCAATTCTACACCCGCAGCCTGTGCTACAAAAACAGATGCCAAAGAGAGATACAAAGTGGTGCCATCCAAATTAAAACTGTAGCCGGTAGGCATAACAAATGCAACAATTTTTCTTGGAACACCAATTTTTTCCATTGCCTCCATTGCCGATGGCAAGGCCGCTTCGGAACTTGTGGTAGCAAACGCAATGGTAACAGGTTTAGAAATGGCAGCAATAAATTTTTTAAACGGAAGTTTTATTATTAGTCCAATGGGAACTAAAATTAAAACTACAAAAGCAATAAGTGCCCCGTATAAAGTAAGCAATAGTTTTAGCAAGTTCAACAATATTCCAAGCCCCATACTTCCAACAGTATAGGCAGTGGCTGCACCCACACCAATAGGTGCCAAATACATAATAATATTGGTAAACTTAAACATGGTTTCGCTTAAACTTTCGGCAAAATCCAACATTGGTTTTCTTTTCTTTTCTTCTAACATGGCCAATGCAATTCCAAAAAGAATACTAAAAAATACTACTTGCAAAATTTGTCCTTCTGCTACAGACTTTGCTATGTTTTCTGGAAAGATGTGTAAAAAAATATCACTACCAGTTTGTTTTGCGGCAGGTAAAATATCTGCACTTTCTTTTACGTTTAAAACAATTCCTTCTCCTGCTTTGGTGAGGTTTATGGCAGCCAATCCTACAAACAATGCAAGTGTGGTTACAATCTCAAAATACACCAAAGATTTCCATCCCATTCTCCCTACCTGCTTAATGTTGGAATGTCCTGCAATACCAACTACCAATGTTCCAAATAGGAGAGGAGCAACAATTGTTTTTATCAGTTTTAAAAATGCAGTGCTTAACACTTTTAAACCCATTGCAAATTCGGGGAAATTATAACCAATTTCTCCGCCCAAAAACATAAAAAAGAAAATCCAATGGGTAAGAGATTTTCTTTTGTAGGCTTTAAATCCTATAAAGGCATAAACGAGAATTCTTAATACAAGAAATAAAACTTCGTTCATCCCTTAAATTAGTTTTTTTGTATTGGATGTTTGCTTACGCTTCCATTTTTATGCATTGCATTTAAAATATAAGTGCCAGTATTTATGGAACTCAAATCAATTTTTTCTAAAGAAGAATTCTGTTCACTAAACACTAATTTTCCTGTTAAATCAAAAAGTTCAACAGCTATAATTTCTTCTCCTAAACTTTTTAAATACAAAATAGAATTACTTGGATTAGGAAAAACCAAAGTTTCATTTTGTTTATTGATGTTTATTGATGTGGTAATTTGCGGATTGCCCCAAAAAGTAACAGAACCCGATGAGGTAGAATTTGGAATTGCCAAAGTATCTGTAAGTAAATTATAAAATATATCAGCCGGACTTGTTAAACCCGTTACCACTGTTTGCGGCGATGTAAAACTGTTGCTGTATTTTACAATAGAATTAGCCCCCCAGTTTGACACGTAATAATTTCCTTGATTGTCTCTGGCAATTCCGTCGATATTAGAAAGGGTAGAAGTTAATAAAGTTGTTTGAGCAAATCCTGTTAATGAAACCGCTTTTATTCTAGCACTGCTTCCCCAACAAACATAAATTAAACGATTGTTCTCTGGGTCAAACATAATGCCATTTGGCGTATTTGTTGTGTTTGCTACAATTGTTGTTACTGTATTGCTTTGGTCTATTTTGTAGATTTTTTTTGCAGAAAAGTCAGTTACATAAACATTTTCATTGTTATCGTGTGTGATGCCATTTAAAAAACTTGCACCCGAAACAGGAATGCTTATGATTTGAGCGCCAGTAGAGGGATTAAAAACTTTTACTGTAGTACCACAGCATGCATATAATTTCCCTGCGGCAAATTCAATTCCGTAGGGTGCCGGAGAAATGGCATTTGTTGTTAAACTACTTAATGAGCCATTGGGCTCTCTTACTTGAATTCGGCCACTGTTGATGTTGGCAATAAAGTACCTTCCGCTTGCAGTGTCAAAGTCAACACTCTCGGGGTTACTATAGCTTTGTGCAAAAATGCTAACCGTTATTAGGTTGGCGATTAATATAAGAATAATTTTTTTCATAGATTTATTTTTCAGCGTAATATTTAAAGAAATAAGGAATGGTTTCAATTCCTTTTAAGTAATTAAAAACACCGTAGTGTTCGTTTGGCGAGTGCAGAGCATCGCTGTCTAATCCAAAGCCCATTAAAACAGATTTTAAGCCTAATTCTTTTTCAAACAAGGCAACAATAGGAATACTTCCTCCGCCTCTTGTTGGAATTGGTTTTTTGCCAAACGTTTGTTCCATAGCTTTTGCCGCTGCCAAATATTCTTTAGAGGTAGTGTTGGTTATATATGGCTCGCCACCGTGGTGAGGTTTAACAGTAACTTTTACTGATGGAGGTGCAATTTTTTTGAAATGATTTTCAAACAACTCAGTAATTTTATCAGAGTTTTGATTAGGAACCAATCGCATAGAAATTTTTGCATTTGCCTTGGATGGCAAAACAGTTTTAGCTCCTTCGCCAATGTAACCTCCCCAAATTCCATTTACTTCTAATGTAGGTCTAATTCCTGTTCTTTCAATAGTGCTAAAACCAGTTTCTCCTCTTACTTCGTCAATGCCTAAATCGTCAGTAAATGCTTTTAAATCAAACGGTGTAAGTGCCATTTCTGCTCTTTCTTCTTTGGATAACTCTAACACATCGTCATAAAATCCGGGAATGGTAATGTGGTTGTTTTCGTCTTTTAAGGATGCAATCATCTCACACAATACTTGAGCAGGATTTGCTACTGCACCGCCGTAAACTCCCGAATGTAAATCTCTGTTTGGTCCTACAACTTCCACTTCTACATAACTTAATCCTCTTAGCCCTACATCAATGGAAGGTAAATCATTTCCAAGAATAGATGTGTCAGAAATTAAAATTACATCGGCCTTTAGTTTTTCTTTGTTTTGTTTTACAAATGTTCCCAAATTACTAGAGCCAACTTCTTCTTCTCCTTCAATCATAAATTTAACGTTGCAAGGCAATACGTTATTTTTTAGCATCACTTCCAAAGCTTTCACATGCATATACATTTGGCCTTTGTCGTCGCAACTTCCTCTAGCAAAAATTGCTCCATCAGGGTGTATTTCTGTTTTTTTGATTATTGGCTCAAAAGGTCCAGAATTCCAAAGTTCCAACGGATCTGCAGGCTGAACATCGTAGTGTCCGTAAACCAAAATTGTAGGTAAATTTTTATCAATTAGCTTTTCGCCATAAACAATAGGATAACCAGCAGTTGGCATCAACTCTACATTGTCGGCACCAGCTTCGGTAAGTTTTTCTTTTACTTTTTCGGCTGTTTTAATAACGTCGTTTTTATATTTTGGGTCGGCACTAACCGAAGGAATTCTCAGGAGCTCAAATAGCTCATCTAAAAATCGTTGTTTGTTTTCTTGAATGTATGAATTGATAGATTCCATTTTTAAATTATTTTTTTTGTTGAGACAAAGAAAAACAAAAAAAGAATAAAATGAAGAACTAAATTTTTATTGTAAAAACAAGCTTGTAATTTCACTTTTATTATTCTTTGATAATTGTGTGAGCAAAGACATTAATATTAGTATAATTAATTGATAAAATGAATACAACATCAATTATTTCTTTGAATTGTTGGTCATAAGTACAAAAAAGTTAATTTTGTGTTTCTAAAAACAAATTGTATGGAAAGGCAAAATGATAACTTGGGTGTAAATGAAGAAAATGAAACTTCAATGTCAAGTGGGGAATTATTAAATGAGGAAAAAATTATAGATGATAACATCGATAATTCTTCCCCAGAAATTACTACTATCTTGGAAGATGAAACACCAACAGATACTTTGGAATCTCCAATAAATTCAGTTGATGAAACAGTAGCTGTGCAAGAAAATAAAATTTCATCCGTTGAAGATTCTGATCACGACATTGTAGAAACTTTGGAATCTGAAAAAGAATTAATTGAAGCCTCATTGCCAATAGAATCAATAATTGATTTAGAGAGTATTCCCGAACTTCCCGAAATAGAAGAACACCTGGAAGAAAAATCTGATGATGTTTCCGAAGAAGTTTCTTTTGAACATCTAAAAAGACCTGAGTTAGTTCATAAGCTCGAAGAAATTTCTAGAGGAGAAGATTTAATTTCTATTAAAAAAGAAATTAAGGCATTGAGGGATGCTTTTGTAGCTATTTCTAAAGATGAATTTAATGCACTTAGAGATGCATTTAATTTAAAAAGAGCAGAACAAGCAGAAGTTGAAACGGATACTGAGCCAGAACCATTTGTTGCTCCGGAAGATCCTTTAAGAGAACGTTACAAAAACGTTGTTGAAAAAATAAATGCAAAAATTCAGCAGCAAATAAAAGACAAAGAAAAGCAGCTCATAAAAAACTTGAATGAAAAGAGAGAAATTATTGATGCCATAAAAAATATAGTAGATAATCCTGCATTTAACTTTAAAGAGTTAGAAAAAATTCACGAGCTCCAAACTAAATGGAGAAACATAGGTTTTGTTCCTACCGGTGATTCCAACAACATTTGGGAATCATATAAATTTCATATTGGGAGGTTTTACGATAGATTAGCACGAGACAAAGAATTAAAGGAACTAGACCACAGAAAAAATTTGCACGAGAAAAAGTTGCTGTGTGAAAAAGCGGAAGAACTTATTGTTGAAACTTCATTAAAAATAGCAATTGATAAAGTTAAAGCACTACAAAAACACTGGAAAGAAGTAGGTGGAGTTTCTAGAGAAGACAATGAATTAATTTGGGAACGTTTTAATTCTGCCGTTGATAAAGTATATTCTAGGCAAAGAGAATATGTTGATAAATTAAGGGAACAACAAAAAGTAAACTATGATCAAAAATCAGAGTTGCTTGCCTTGATGACAGAATTAGCCTCTAAAACTGCAACTAACCACAAAGAGTGGCAAGAGCTTACAGAAAAGTCTGATGCAATAATGAATACTTGGAAACAAGTTGGGTTTGCAAGCAAGGAACAAAACGAAACTATTTGGAAAAAATTTAAAGAACAACGTGATATTTTTTACAAAGCCAAAGAAGAATTTTACGACGGTTTAAGACAAATGTTAAACCACAATCTTAAACTAAAGCAGGACATGATTGAGCAAGTAGAAGCACTTGCAAATAGCACAGATTGGAGAAATACAACCAATACAATAAAAAACATACAGGAGCAATGGAAAACAGTTGGAGCAGTTTCTAAAAAGCATTCCGAAAAAGTTTGGGCTCGTTTTAGAAAAGCGTGTGATACATTTTTTGAAAATAAAAAATTAAATTTTGCTGACGAAGAAATTCAACAACAAAAAAATCTTGAAGCCAAAAACGAGCTTATTACAAAAATTGAAAATTTTCAATTGCTAGAAAATAACAACGAAACTATTCAGGAATTAAAAAAATTCCAGTCGGAGTGGATGGGAATTGGGCACATACCTTTTAAAGTAAAGGAGGATGTGAATAGCCGATATAAAAAAGCAATAGATAAACAATTTGAGTTGGTGAGAGCAAAAGTAGGAGACAACCACAAAAGCTTGTTTCAAATGAAATACCAAGAATTAGGAAATTCACCTAAAGGAGCAGATAAAATTAAAGAAGAGAAACAAAAATTGAGAGATAGAATTACTAAAATTAACATAGAGATTGCTCAGTTTGAAAACAACATTGGCTTTTTTGCAAAATCTTCGGGTGCCGACGCCATCCTTAAAGACGTTAGAGCAAAAATAGAAAATTCAAAAAGAGAGATTGCAAGAATTAAGGAGCAATTAAAAATGTTGGATGAAATTGGGAAACCTGCTGCACCTAAAGAAGATTCAGTAGTTCAATCTGTTGAAACAGGAAATGAAGAATAAAAATTATTTTATTTAAAAATTTAGGGCAGGATTTTTTTCTGCCCTTTTTTATTTTTTAGATCTTCTCTCTTTTTCTTTGATAATTAAACCTAGTTCCCTTCCTGTTTGGCCTTCAACAGAAGTGTTTTCTTGAGCACGCCTAATAAGGTAGGGTAGCACATCTTTCACTGGGCCATAAGGCAAATACTTAGCAACATTGTATCCTTCCTTTGCCAAATTAAAACTGATGTGTTCACTCATTCCAAACAATTGAGAAAAGTAAATTCTTTTGTCGTTTTTAGAAATTGATTTCTTTTCCATCAATTCTACCAGAGCCAAAGAACTTTTTTCGTTGTGAGTGCCTGCACAAATTGATACGGTGCTTATGTTCTCTAAACAATGGTTCAAAGCATTGTCGTACATAGCGTCTGTTGCTTCTTTTGAAGGATTTATAGGAGATGTATAATTTAATTTTTGTGCCCTATCTCTTTCTTTTTCCATGTAAGCACCTCTTACTAATTTTGCTCCTAAAAAGTATTTTTTTCTATTCGCTTCTTCTATCGAAGAAATTAAATAATCTAATCTATCTTTTCTATACAATTGAAACGTATTATACACGATAGCACTTTTTAAATTATATTTTGCCATCATTGTTTCTGCTAGCTCGTCTATTGCCGGCTGAATCCAACTTTCTTCTGCATCAATAAATATGGGAACTGAATTTTCAAAGGCACTTTTACAGATACTATCTACTCGTTCCCAAATTTTATTTTTTTCTATTTTTTCAGTTTCAGATAATTCTTTATTTGCACTAATTTGTTCTAACAATGCAAACCTGGATAAGCCGGTAACTTTAAAAACGCAAAAGGGAATGTTTGCACTTTGAGTTGCTTTTTTTAAGGTATTTAAAGTTTCGTTTTTTGTTTTTTCAAATTCACTTTCATTTTCTTTTCCTTCTACAGAATAATCTAATATTGCGCCAATTCCAAAATCAGAAAGTTTATTGATAGTTTCGGTACACTCTTCTATGTTTTCGCCTCCACAAAATTGTTTAAAGATGGTAGCTTTTACAATTCCGTTTATTGGCAACCTAAAATTAAATGCAAATTCAGTAAGTATACTTCCTATTTTAACGATGCTAGGTCTTTTTATTACATTAAATAAAAAATAAGATTTATTTAAATCTCTATTTGATTTGCTTTTAAAAGCAATTTCTGTATTGTCAAATGAAATCATTTATATGGTAAATTAATAGTTGTTACAGAAAGAAATTATTAATTCTTTAAGTATAGCTTTGTTTGTTTTTTCAAAGGAGTGACCTCCATTTAAAACTTCTGAATAATGCGAAATGGGCAAAAATGATTTTGCTGCAGTAGATTCTGCTCTACTAACCATGTTGTCAAATTCTCCTCTTAGCACTAAAACAGGAGTTTTTATTTCTTTTAAAGTGGATTCATTAAGTGGAGCATTTTCTCCTAAATGGTGAATTAAATCGCTAGTTTTTTCTAACACGTTTTTCCAGTTATTAGGTTTGTGTCTTTCAATTAATGTGTTTGCATATGCCGGAAAATTCTTTTCAATTAATTCGGGATTCAACATAACTTTTTCTGAAATTGCCACTTGCGGATTCCAATCGAATTTTGTGCCCAAAGTAATTATTCCTTTAAACATGTTTTTAAATGTATGTTCTGCCAATAATGCTGCATAACCGCCCATACTGTAACCAAATGCAAAGGGTTTTGTTTTTCTTTTTTTGCAAATTTCATAAATCTCATTTGCAAATTGAAAAATATCAAATTCTTGTTCAAAATTTTTGCCGCCATGACCGCTAAAATCAAATGGAATGCAATTAAAGTCTTCTCTTAGTTCATAAGCAAAAGATTCTAATTGCCTTGATGATCCTAATGCTCCATGAAATAAAAGCAAACTTGGCTTCATGCTTTACTTTGTTGTGTTGGAAGTAATAATTGCTTCTGCTTTTTTATGAAATCCTTTTTCTTTTTTATCTAGTGTAGAAAAAAACTTTGCTTCAAAGGCCTTTAATTCTGATTTCGATTTTAGGAAAGCAGCTTTTCCTTTTTCTGTAATTAAGATGCTGTTACTTCTTAAATCTTCTTTATTATCCACTCTTTTTGCAAACTTTTTTTCTTGAAGTGAAGAAATGATTTTAGAAGTCATCATTTTATCTGTTCCAGCAAATTCACAAATTTTATTTTGAGCAATATTTTTTGAGCTTTCAGATAAGCTATTGATAGCATCTAAAACTGCATATTGGGCATGAGTTAAGTTATGTTTTATTAGTAAACTATTTACATTTCTTTGCCACAAATTGCTGAGTTGCCAAATCAAAAATCCGAGACTTTCGTTTTTGTTTTTAATTTCAGAATGTTTTGCCATAATAAAGATTGATTTAATTTGTAATCAAACTTACTATTTTTTTTCTAATTTAAAAATTTATGAAAATTCAAGCAAAAAAAAACTGCCAAAAGGCAGTTTTTTCTAAATTTATATTCCTAGTTTTTTCTTTATCCCTTCTGTTGTTTGAGAACTTGGTCGCTCTAAAGGATGACCTAAAGCTCTGTCCCAAATTAGAGAGGCCATAACACCTAATGCTCTTGAAACTCCAAAAAGAACAGTATAAAAATCGTATTCCTTCATCCCATAATGCATGAGCAATGCTCCTGAGTGGGCGTCAACATTAGGCCAAGGATTTTTAATTTTACCTAGCGATTCTAAAATTGGAGGCACTACTTCGTAAACCAATTGAACGGTTTCGCAAAAATCATCGTGTTTAATATAAGTTCTATAAAACTCCTGTTGTGCAGTAAATCTTGGGTCGGTTTTTCTTAATACTGCATGTCCATACCCAGGAACCACCTTGCCTTGTTCAAGAGTTCTTTTTACATATTCTGCAATTTGATCTTTGGTGGGCAAAGTAGTATTTAACTCTTTTAGCATTTCCGATAACCAAGCCACTACTTCCTGATTGGCTAATCCGTGAAGAGGCCCAGCAAGTCCATTCATTCCGGCAGAAAAAGCTAAATAAGGATCGCTCAATGCCGAACCAACTAAATGGGTAGCATGTGCAGATACGTTTCCTCCTTCATGGTCGGCGTGTATTGTTAGATACAATCTCATTAAACGTTTCATATCAAATTCTTCGTACCCAAGCATGTGAGCAAAATTTGCTGCCCAATCTAATTTTGAATCAGGTTCTATGTGATTGTCGTTGTGATATGTTCTTCTGTAGATATAGGCTGCAACTCTTGGAAGTCTGGCAATTAAATTCATTGCATCTTCGTAGCAATAATCCCAATAATCTTTTTTAGACATCCCTTTTTTGTAGGCGGCAGCAAACAACGATTCTGTTTGCATTGCCAAAACAGCAATACTAAACTGAGTCATTGGGTGTGTTCCTTTTGGAAGTTTGTCTATCACATCAAAAACATGACGTGGAACAACACATCTTCTGGCCCAATTGTTAGAAACATTATGAACTTCATCGTAGTTGGGTAATTCTCCTACTAGCATCAAATAAAAAACTCCTTCGGGCAATGGCTCTGTTCCACCGGGAGCTTTGGGTAATTTTTCTCTAAGTTCTGGTATGGTGTATCCTCTAAAACGAATACCTTCTTGGGCATCTAGTTTTGATGTTTCGGTAATCATGCCTATCATCCCTTTCATTCCCTGATAAACGTCGGCAACAGTATATTCACCCAGCTTTTTATCGCCGTGTTCTTTTATTATTGCCTTAACTTCTTTAGCCAATGGCGTGGCTTTTTCTTTGAATTTTTCTTTTAGAGTATCCATTTCGAACTATTTTTTATTTGATATTTATAAACAATTATATGAACTTAAAATTTTTGCCCAAGAATCTTGCATTGTCTCCTAATTCTTCCTCAATTCTTATGAGTTGGTTGTATTTACTAATCCTGTCTGAGCGAGATGCCGAGCCTGTTTTTATTTGACCAGTGTTTAGTGCCACTGCCAAATCTGCAATTGTATTGTCTTCTGTTTCACCACTTCTGTGACTCATAACGGCAGTGTAAGCAGCGTTATTTGCCATTTGCACAGCGTCAATTGTTTCGGTTAAACTACCTATTTGATTTACCTTAACTAAAATTGAGTTAGCAATTTTTTCGTCAATACCTCTTTTTAGTCTTTTTACATTGGTAACAAATAAATCATCGCCCACCAATTGAATTTTATTTCCTAATTTTTCTGAAACCATTTTCCATCCTTCCCAATCATCTTCTGCAAATCCGTCTTCAATAGAAATAATAGGATAGTTTTTACACCAATCTGCCCAATAGTCTACCATTTGCGGTGAAGTTAATTTTTCTCCACTTGATTTTTTAAAATGATATACTTTTTCTTTTGCATCATAAAATTCAGATGCGGCTGCATCCATTGCAATCCAAATGTCAACTCCTGGCTTGTATCCTGCATCTTCAATTGATTTTAAAACAATTTCAATGGCCTCGGTATTACTTTTTATGTTTGGAGCAAACCCACCCTCATCACCAACATTTGTGCTGTAGCCTTTGCTTTTAAGAACTTTTTTTAAGGTATGAAAAACTTCAGTTCCCATCCTCAGCGCTTGAGAAAAACTTTCTGCACCCAATGGCATTACCATAAATTCTTGAAAGTCTATACTGTTATCGGCATGCGAACCACCGTTTAAAATATTCATCATTGGAACTGGCAATAAGTTGGCATTTGTTCCACCAACGTATCTGTATAATGATAATCCAGCTTCGGCAGCAGCAGCTTTGGCAACAGCAAGAGAAACACCTAAAATTGCATTTGCTCCTAATTTTCCTTTGTTATCTGTTCCGTCTAAGCCAATTAGAGTAGAATCAATTTTGTTTTGCTCAAATATAGTTGAATGTATTAGCGCCTCTTTAATAATTGTATTTACATTAGAAACTGCTTTAAGTACACCTTTTCCTAAATAAACTTTATTATCGCCATCTCTTAATTCAACAGCTTCATGGCTGCCCGTGCTAGCTCCGGAAGGTACCGCAGCTCTTCCAATAAAACCATTGCTTGTAATAACGTCAACTTCAACAGTTGGATTTCCCCTAGAATCTAAAATTTGTCTAGCTTTTATGTCCTGAATTAAACTCATTGATTAATATGTTGATTAATGTTGGCGAATTTAACAAAAAAACTTTCCAAAAAATCCTATCTTAGATATTAAAATAACTTAAACTTAATTTTATACAACTTACTTTAAAATATCCAATCATTTAAGGATTTTCAATACATTTAAAATCTTTAATTCTATTGTTTGAAAACAGAAAGTTTTACACCTGCATTAATTTTAATTCGTGGCTTGCCCGGAGCCGGCAAAACAACTCTCGCAAATGTTTTAAGTGAAGAAGGACTTTACCCAATTTTTTCTGTGGATGATTATTTTACAAATGCTGAAACCGGAGAGTATAAGTTTGTTTTCTCCGAAAATCATTTGGCTTATTCAAGCTGCCTAGAGAAAGTTGAATTGGCAATGCAGAAAAGTGTAAAAAAAATATTTGTACACAATACACTTACTTTAGATTGGGAAATTAAGGACTACTTTAAACTGAGCTCAAAACATCGGTATACTATTTTTGTTGTTACTTGCGAAAATTATCATTCAAATACAAACAACCATTCTGTTTCGGATGAACAATTGATAAAAATGGCAAAAAAATATAAAGTAAAATTGATTTAAAATGAGTATTGAATTAAGATTTTTCTGCCAGTACAATAGGTATAAAAATAATATGATTTTAGTATGAGGTTATACAGTAGTGAAACCTTAAAATTATTTGAGTTTGATAAAATTCTGACCAGAATTGAGCAGTTTTGTAGAACAAAAGCATCAAAACAAAAAGTAAAATTTATTAAGCCTTTCGAAGATCGAGAGAATACAATTAAACTCTTGAATCAGGTTAATGAATATAAAAACATACTGGACAACAAAGGCTATTTTCCAGATTTTTTGTTTGAAGACTTCGAATACGAATCTGGTTTATTGTCTCTTCCGGGTTCGGTATTGTTAGAAAAACAACTACTAAAAATTTTACATGCTTCAAATTTAGTAAACACACTTATTAAATATTTTGAAACAAAAAAAGATCAATTGCCTTTTCTTATTCAAATTCTGGAAAAAGTTTATTTTACTGAAGAGATTTCAAATGCTATTAATGAAATTATTGATGCAGAAGGAATAGTAAAAACCAATGCTTCAAAGGATCTGGCAAGCATAAGAAAAGAATTATTTGCCAAAAAAAAGGAAGCCGAAAGGAAGTTTAGAGGCTTGGTAAATGAATTAAAAAAACTAGGATGGATAAGAGAAAGTGAAGAAAGTTTTTACAATGGCAGAAGGGTAGTTTCAATTTTATCTGAATATAAAAGGAGTTTAAAGGGAGTTGTGCACGGTAGCAGCGAAACCGGAAAAACTACTTTTATTGAACCCCAAGAAACTGTAGAATTAAACAATCAAATTGCAGATCTTGAAAATGATGAAAGGCAAGAAATTTTTAAACTTTTAAAAGTTCTTACCAATAAAATAAGACCATTTGCATTTTTGGTAAAAGAGTATTTTCTATTGCTTACCGATTTAGATGTAATTAGAGCAAAATCATATTTTGCTGTTGAACTAAAAGCAGTGCTTCCGTTAATTTCCAGAGAGCCAATAATTAAATTAAAGAATGCATTTCATCCAATTTTATTTCTACAAAATGCAAATCAAAAGAAAGATACAATTCCATTGAGTATTTTCTTAAGCACAGAAAATAGAATTGTTGTAATTTCTGGTCCAAATGCTGGTGGAAAATCTATTGCACTAAAAACAATAGGGCTTTTTCAATTAATGTTATCCTCGGCTATCTTAGTGCCCTGCCATCCAAGTTCTGAAATGAGTTTTTTTAATCACTTTTTAGTTGACATAGGCGATAGTCAATCCATAGAAAACGAACTTTCTACGTACAGTTCTCGATTATTAAAAATGAAAGAGTTTTTAAAAATTGCCAATAGAAGAACCTTGTTTTTGATTGATGAATTTGGCACCGGAACCGACCCCGAGTTAGGCGGTGCAATGGCTGAGGTTTTGCTGGAAGAACTAAATAAAAAAAATTGTTTTGGAATTATTACTACACATTATTCCAACATAAAAATTTTAGCAGATAAACTTAAGGGTTTAATAAACGCAAGCATGTTGTTTGATACCACTACCTTGGAACCCATGTATCAGATGATAGTGGGACAGCCAGGAAGTTCATACACTTTTGAGGTAGCAGAAAAAATTGGGTTGCCCATTGAAATTATTAACAAAGCCAAAGCTAAAATCTCTTCCGAAAAATTAAAATTAAATAAATTGATTTTTGAACTTCAAACTCAAAAAAACGAAATTGAAAAAGGCAAAAAAGAATTAGAAGATGCAGTAATCAAGAATACCGAATCTAAAAATAAGTACGATTTATTGTTTACAAAATTAGAGGAGAAAAGTAAACGAAACAAAGATAAAGCCGAAGAAACAGAAGAGCTGAAAGAATTAGGTAAAAAGTTTAAAGTATTGTCCGAAGAATGGCAAAAATCTAAAGATAAAAAGGCTGTAATTCAAAAATTTGTAAGTAAGGTTACTATCGAGAAAAGAAAAAGGATAGAAAGAGAACAAAAAGAAAAAATAGAAAATTCGAAAGAAAAAAAAATAAAGAGAGTACTTTTGAAACTTGAGGTTGGTTCAAAAGTTAGAATATTAAAAAGTCATCAAACAGGAATTGTAAAAGAGATAAAAAAGGAAAAAGCAATAGTTGTTATGGGAAATATTATAAGTACCATATCAATAGAAAATTTAGAAGTTGTAGAATAAAATTATGATAGAAGCAGTAATATTTGACATGGATGGTTTGCTAATTAATTCTGAACCATTTTGGCAAGAGGCAGAAGTAGAAATATTTAAAATGGCCGGCATAAGTTTAACTAAAGCTATGTGCCAACAAACAATGGGGCTGAGAATAGACGAGGCAATTAACTATTGGGATAAAAAATATGGTTTAAAAAAATTTACCAAAAAACAGGTTCAAGAAATGATTATGGACAAGGTAGTTGAATATGTTTTGCAAAATGGTGAACCACTTGATGGAGTAATTAACTGTTTAGAATTTTTTGAAGAAAAGAATATTCCTATGGCAATTGCATCATCATCTCATTATAAAATTATTCACTCTGTTGTAAAAAAATTAAATATCAATAGTTATTTCGATTTAATTGTTTCCGCACAAGACACAGAGTATGGAAAGCCACATCCCGGAATATTTATTGAAACGGCAAAACGTTTGCAAATTTCACCTGAAAATATTTTAGTGTTTGAAGATTCTCCAAATGGAGTTTTGGCCGCATTATCTGCCCGAATGAAAGTAGTTGCAGTTCCTGATAAGGAGCTAAAAAATAAAAAAGAATTTTTAGCTGCAGACCTTGTAATTGATTCTCTTGATAGTTGGAATGAAAAATTATGGAGTAAATTATAATTAAATTAAGTATTACTTTAGCATTGTTTTATTGATTAATCTTTTACAATGAAAAAACTTATTTTTTTATTTTTAGTTGGTTTATTTTTTATTCCAAAAATATTATTTTCTCAAAGTGGAGCTCAGGTTCCAGCGTATGATTTCTCCTTATTTAAAGAAGGAGATTTATTGTTTCAGGACATCGATTGTGGCCCATTGTGCGATGCTATTGAAGGCGTTACACAAGGTCATCAAGGTTTTGATATTTCGCACATGGGAATTTTAGTAAAAAAAGATGATTCTTTGTGGGTGTGCGAAGCAATTGATAAAGTTGTACACCTCACTTCCATTCCCGACTTCATGAAAAGAACCTCCAACCGCGATGGAGATCCTAAGGTTTTAGGAGCAAGATTAATTGACGGCTATTCTAGTTTGGCTAAAAAAGCTGCCAAAGAAGCAATAAAATATGTGGGAACTCCATACGATTCTAAATTTTCAGACGGAGATGTTTCACTTTATTGTTCTGAGCTAATTTATTATAGTTTTAAAAATGCAAATGGTGGCAAAGATTTTTTTAAATTAGAGCCAATGACTTTTAACAGTCCAGAAACAGGAAAAATTCTGGAAGAATGGAAGAAATATTTTATTGAGTTAAACATACCTGTTCCCGAAGGAATGTTGGGATGTAATCCTGCGGCTTATTCTAAATCAGATAAACTTGATATTATTTACGACTCCGGGGATTTTATAATAAAAGAAAAAGAATAAACAATCTTTGTTCTGCTTATTTTATGATTGTACAGCCTCACCAAGTAATGTAGCAGATGTGCAGCTAGTTACTTTTATCGTAGCATAATCTCCTTTTTTTAAATCTTTTTTTGGGAAAACAATTACTTTGTTTTGCGAATTTCTTCCGTATAAAAAATCAGCAGATTTTTTTGAAACACCTTCTATCAAAACCTTAAACTCTTTGCCTAAATCTCTTATGTTACTTTTGTGTGAAAGTTGTTTTTGAACTTCAATAATCTCTGCTAACCTTCTACTTTTTGTGGCTTCATCAACATCGTCTTTAAACTTTCTTTCTGCCAATGTTTTTGGTCTTTCAGAGTACTTAAACATATACGAAAAATCAAACCCGCTCCATTCCATCAAGCTCATTGTTTCTTGGTGATCTTCTTCAGTTTCTCCGCAAAATCCGCTTATTGTATCGGTACTGATTCCAGCATCCGGCATAAATCGTTTTATTGCATTAATCCTATCCATGTACCATTCTCTAGTATAACCTCGGTTCATCATTTCCAATACTCTGCTCGATCCCGATTGAACTGGCAAATGAACGTAATTGCAAATATTTTCATACTTGGCCATTATTTCCAAAACATCGTCGCCCATATCTTTGGGATGAGATGTAGAATATCTAATTCTTAAATCAGGATTTATAAGTGCAACTTTTTCGAGAAGTTGAGCAAATGTTGTTGCATTTTTTAGTTCGTCTTCGCTAGGGTTGTCTTTTTTTAAACCACCGCCGGTCCACAAATAGGAGTTTACATTCTGACCAAGCAAAGTAACTTCTTTGTAGCCTCTTTCAAACAAATCTCTGGCCTCATTTACTATGGTTTCTGGTTCTCTGCTTCTTTCTCTTCCTCTTGTAAATGGAACCACACAAAAAGCACACATGTTATCGCATCCTCTTGTTATAGAAACAAAAGCTGTAATGCCATTGCTGTCTAATCTAACGGGGCTTATGTCTGCATACGTTTCTTCTCTTGAGAGCAGAACGTTTACTGCTTTTTGTCCGCCCTCAACTGTCTCAATAAGGTTGGGCAAATCTCTGTAAGAATCTGGTCCTACAACCAAGTCAACTAATTTTTCTTCTTCCAGCAGTTTAGATTTTAGTCGTTCTGCCATGCAACCCAAAACACCAATTATTAAGGATGGATTTTTTCTTTTTAATTGTTTAAAATCATTCAGCCTGTTTCTTACTCTTTGTTCTGCATTGTCTCTAATGGCGCAGGTATTCAAAAAAATTAAATCGGCTACTTTAAAATCCTGAGTAGTATCAAACCCTTCTTTGTCTAAAATGCTTGCAATAATTTCGCTGTCCGAAAAATTCATGGCACAACCATAACTTTCTAAGTATAATTTCTTTGAATTATTAGAGTTTCTTGAAACTGCATTTAGTGCTTCTCCTTGTTTTTCTTCGGGCAATAGTTTTTCTACTGACATCTTGTTTAAAAAATTTTTGCAAAGGTAATGATATCAAATTATTGATGGAAAATAAAAAAAGCCCAATAAAGGGCTTTTATAAACTATTAAGTGTAAAAATTAAAAAGTATAACCTAAACATAGGCCACATCTAAATCCGCTAAATGGAATTCCTGTTATGCTCCCTCCAACTGTTCTATTATCAATTTTTACATCAGATTTTGCATTTTTAAATGGAAGATCGCCACCATCTACTAAATCTTCTAATGAAGCTTTTACTTGGGTTGCTCCACCTACTTGAGTAATTAAATCACCTTCTGTTGTAACTTTTACTTTTGCATTGCCATAGTGAGCACCAGTTATCCACCAATCTAAACTTAACCTATTTTTAAATACCCATTGAGCTCCAAACATAAGTCCTCCGGCTATTCCGCTATAAGATATTTTTGTGTCAACGGGTTCTCCAACAAATCCTATAATTGGATCGCTCGGAATTGTTACTGTAGTGTTTATTATAAAATTTGAATACCTTAAATAGGGCGCCAAATAAAAACCATGTGGAGCTTGATGTTCAGACTTTTTCCCAGGATAAAATCTAAATTCAGGTGTAATAGCATAGCCAGTAAATTTTAACTTTCCTAATTTAGCACCATAAGTATCATTACTATTTAATTGGTTTGATATATTGGAAGAATAAGGCAACATAAATCTGGCGCCTAGGGCAGTCGACATATTTTTATGAAAAGCATATTCGTACTGAAATGAAAAATTCCTAAGCGGCAAAGCAAATAAGTTCAGTTTCACATTGTGCGGACGTTCAATTTCGCTTCTTGATTTTTTTGTACTTGCATTAACGTTAAAAGCGTTTGTTAAAAGCAAACATATTGCAAATAATGACCATAGAAAAGTTTTTTTCATAAAGATTGGGTTTTAGTTTAGGCAAAAAAAAATTGTTATAAAAACAGCATTAATATAATGAAAAAATTTACTAATACACAAAATTCATTTCAATTTCTGTGTTTTCAGATAGGCTTAAACCAACAGGGCAGGTTCTTGCAGCCAATTCTAGTATTTTTTTTTCTT
This sequence comes from uncultured Bacteroidota bacterium, assembly GCA_903842515.1. Lineage (GTDB taxonomy): Bacteria > Bacteroidota > Bacteroidia > UBA4408 > UBA4408 > CAIMMJ01. The sequence goes on from CAIMMJ010000362.1 coordinate 19,683, forward strand.
TATCGGAAAAGTTATTTTTTGGAAAATTAACGCTAACAATTATTTTTTCTACCCGACGTGGATTTGCCGCCATTATTTTTTCTACGTTACACAACGTTCCATCAATATTTATAGCATGAGTGTTTCCGGCAATACCCATTAAAGTTAGCATACAAGCTGCCAATGAAGTGCTCATTAAATCTGTTGGAGAGAATGCTTCTCCCTTTCCCTGATTATCTAATGGAGCATCAGTAATAATTATTTGTCCTGATTTTATATGTGTGGCTTTGGTTCGCAAGCCTCCTAAATATTCAACGGTTGAAATCTTCATTTTTTAAACATTAAAAATCAACAAGTAAAAAAATTAATACAAAACAGTAATGGTTCCTTTCTTTTCAGTCTTACCACACTTGGTATTGGCTGATATGTAATAAAAATAAACTCCAGCAGCTACTTTTTTACCATTATATGTTCCATCCCATTCGTCTTCAATGGATTTCCAAGTAAACATATTTTCTCCCCAACGGTTATAAATATTACCCTCTAAAGTTATGTTTTCTGAACTTACTAATTTATAAATGTCATTAAAAGAATCTCCATTTGGTGTTACTGTATTTGGAATAAACAAATTTAATAAAGTACTTTCTACTTTAATTTCTGCAGACTCTGATAACAGAGCCATTCCGCAACCGTTTACTCTGCAGCGATACAAGTATCCCTCAAATGATTTGTCAACATTTTTAACGGTTAATTTAGAATAATTAGCACTATCTAATTCATCTATTGTGTTTATAGCAGTAAATGGAAGTCCGGGACCTTTGCTAGTAAACCACTGAAAGGTATTGCCTGTGCCAATTGTACTTATTTCAAAACTAACGTCCTTTTGTGAACAAGTTGATACATCCAATGGCTGAACAATAATTTCGGGTAATTTGCTTACTGTAATTTTGGCAAAGCTAGTGGCAAGAGGTGGTGGACAAGTACCACCTATTAAGCACCTAACTTCATAACCGTCTAAACTGTCTTCAGCAAAATCTAGGGTAAGATTGGGAGAGTTTGTTCCAGAAAAATTAAAACTAGACGAGGAAATATCTGATACAACACCGTTTCTTTTTATTTGCCATTGATAGGTTAAACCATCTCCAACAGCTGCAACAGAAAAGCTTCCGGATTGATTCTTGCAAACAACAATTTCTTTTGGCTGTTCTCTGATTATTGTTTTTTCTAAAACAGTTAAAACAACAGGGATGCTAATTAACTGGCCACCACAATCAAATAAAACACACCTAAATGAGAGTCCATTTAAACTCATGGCAGTAATTATTTTTAATGTATCGGCTTGCACTCCAATGTAACTTTGATTGTTAATCAAATTCACATACCCCAAACCTGCATCAATTTGCCACTGATAAACAACGGATGAAGGGCCAGCGCTAATAAAAAACTTTGCAGTATCGCCACTGCAAACTGTTACTGGAACAGGTTGTGAATTTATGACCGGTAAATTACTATTTACAGTTAATGTTGCGGATTGCGAGTTTACTGGTGCAGAGCAAACACCTGTTACAATACATCTAAATTGATTGTTGTTGTTTGCTACAAGTAAATTGGATACTGTAAGCTGAGCAGATAAAGTACCAAAAAATTGGCCACCTTCAACTAAATTTGTGTATGATGCTCCACCATTAGTGCTGATTTGCCATTGGTATGAAACTCCAGTTGTATTTGCTGCAACGTTAAAAATAACAGTTTGATTTAAACAAGCACTTGCATTTTGAGGTTCGTTGATGATGGTAGTGCCTTGGTCAAAATTAATAGTAATTTCTATGGATGTAGCTGCAGGCGGACAATTACCTCCAACTTGACATCTTATTGTTGCACCGTCCCATGCCACGTCAACCGGGCTAAAATTTATATTGCCGGAGTTTGCACCAGTTACTCCTCCTCCATTAAAAATAGGAACATAGCCGCCTCCGGTATTTACTTGCCACGAATAACTTGCTGCATCAGTGGCAACAACACTCAAGGAAAGATTATCTCCTGGGCAAAGTGTAGGTGGTTGAATAGGTTGTGTGCTAATTTGTGCGGCATTGGTAACATTTAATGTGCAAGCATTTGTAAAAATATTACCTGTACATGAAGGCAGTCTTACTCTAAATACCCACCCGTTGTTGGTTGGTTGCACTGGGTTTATGTTTATGGTAGAAGTTGTTTGGCCTGTTATTCCGGCAAATCCATTGGCATCAGCAAATGTAACTCCACCGTCGGTACTTATTTGCCATATAAAATTTGTAGAGTTAGAAATTCCTGCGATAATATTTGTGTTGGCACCTACGCAGGCATTTACGGTTGCAGGAGGCTGTGCAGTTATGGTAGGATTTCCAACACCGATAGATAAAGTAGCATTGTTGCTAATAACAGTGTTTCCGCCACAAGTGCCAACTGTTGTGCACTGAAAAACATAACCATCCATTGCTGAAGTTAAACCTGTTATGGTAAGAGTGGGTAACGTAGGATCGCCATAGGTGGCATCTTGCACCACTTGCGTAAATGTTGCTCCGTTGTTTGTGCTTATCCACCATTGATAAGTAGGAGCAGCAGAACCCGATATTGCAGCCGTAAAACTGGCATTATCGCCAACACAAGCACTAGTAGAACTAGGTTGAGTAGAAAAACTTACAGCGCCCGACGAAACATTAAGTATAGCAGAAGGAGAATTAAGTGTGGTAGGGCAGCCCACATTAACCACGCACCTGTATTGGTTGTTGTTTAGCGCCGCAGTAACGTTTGAAACTGTTAGCACCCCTGTTGTTGCACCCGAATAAGGAGCTGAATTTGTTACATTGGTCCATGTAATTCCATTATCTGTGCTTATTTGCCATTGGTAAGTAGTGCCGGGCTGCAGGCTTGTAGCATCAAAGCTTGCATTTTGCCCTACACATATAGATTGGTCTGCAGGAGTATTGAACAAAGATACTATTTGAGTGCTAGTGAATTTAACTCTTGCTTGCGCAGGTCTCTGAAAATATTCTATCACCAATTCAGTTGGGCCGCTTAAACAAATTCCATTGGGGAATGCAGTTAGTGTTGTTCGGATGTTGTTTGCAAAAGTTCCTTCTAAAAAGGCATCTAAGATCCAAGTTGCTCCACCGTCAATACTTAATCTTACGCCATCGTCACCCTGTATGGTTAGAGTATACCTTCCGGGTGCATAATTTTCTATTCGCTTAAATCTAATGCTTACATTGCTGTATAAATTATTTCCACAGTCAATACTGGTTTGGTCAAAGAAGGTTCCTGGTATTCCGTTTCCTTGGTAATCGTTGTCAAACGACAAAGAGTTTTGAACGGTGTGCCCAATGTAGTTTGATGGAGAAAAAAATACTTGGGCATTTACTAAAGTAGAATTATCCAATAATGTTCCTGGGCCAACAGTAGGAATCCAAGAATAGTGATGTGCTATCCATTGGTTGTTGCCAAAATCTGTTTGAGGTACGGCAGGAACAGTTACAATTGGTGGAGTAATTGTTATGAAGCCGTTGTTATTACCACCATTTATTGCAGGATTTGAACTAACTGCCCTTGCTGTGTAGCCCGTTGCTGCAGGAGCTCCCACAGGTATAGTTACTCTAATGTAAGAATTAGCAACATTTCCATTCCAAATATAATTTGCACTTGGTGTGTAGGTAACGTTATCTAAGCTAAAAGCAATTGTTGTGCAGGTTGTCCAATTAAATCCAATTCCTAAATTAGACATTTGCATAGTAATAATACTACCATTGTTTAGTCCTTGAAGGTTGTTCAGTCTAAATGTAAGTGTTCCGCCTGCACACACCGAAATAGGATTAGAAAATGGCTCAACCTGCGTTATATCTACAAATTGAGCTTTTGTGGATTCAATACATCCAAGAATTGAAAAGACAATTAAAACAAAAAACTTTGCAATCTTATTTTTCATTGTTTTTTTAATGATGTTTTATACTTTATTTTAAATAATAATCCGATTTACAAATTTGTGCCTTCAATAAAAAGTTAAAACTCTATTGGAGTGAGTAAAAATAGTAAACATTTTTGTTTTTTTATATCACCTCAACTTAATTAGTTCTTTTAACATTTTAAATGCCCAAATTTTTGTTTGTATTTTTGCAAAATCAATAGAACTAATTTGAGTTTTTTATCCAAGTAATCCTACTAATTTTGAAAATAGATATTCTTACCATTCATCCTCAATTGTTGCAAAGCCCATTTGAACATTCCATTTTAAAGAGGGCAATTGATAAAAACTTGGTGGATGTAAAACTTTGGGACATCAGAAAATTTAGCACACACAAACAAAAAAGTGTTGATGATTATGCTTTTGGTGGGGGTGCAGGAATGGTTATGATGATTGAACCAATTGACAACTGCTTGCAAGAGGTAAAAAAAGAAAACCAACCTGACGAAGTGATTTATTTAACACCTGATGGTGAAGTTCTCTCACAAAAGCTGGCCAATCATTTATCAACATTAAAGCACATAGTAATGATTTGCGGCCACTACAAAGGAGTTGATCAAAGGGTAAGAGACAACTTTGTTACCCGCGAAGTTTCTATTGGCGATTACGTTTTAAGCGGAGGAGAGCTTGCTGCTGCCGTGCTTTCTGATGCCATAATTCGTTTAATTCCCGGGGTGTTGTCTGACGAAACATCGGCATTAACAGATTCTTTCCAGGACGATTTGCTTGCCCCACCTGTATATACCAGGCCCATGGAGTATAAAGGATTAAAAGTGCCCGAAGTACTTTTTTGTGGCGACCATAAAAAAATAGAAGAATGGCGCCACCAACAATCACTCGAAAGAACAAAAAAACTACGTCCTCACTTAACTAAGGAGTAAGATTTAGGTTTGATGAAAAGATTTTTTAAAAATAAATACCATTATTTGGTCGAAAAAGAAATTTGTTGTAATATTGCCGTCCCAAAAATAAAGCCATGGACAAAATTAAATTTGTAGAAGAGCAATCAATAAAAGTACAAAAACATCCTTCATTTAAGGCAGGAGATACCATTACCATTCATTATAAAATCATTGAGGGTACAAAAGAAAGAATTCAGTTGTTTCAAGGTGTTGTTTTGCAACGCCGTGGATCAGGAGTAAATGAAACTTTTACCGTTAGAAAAATGTCTAGCGGAGTAGGAGTAGAGAGAGTTATTCCTATTGTATCTCCAAATATCGACAAAATAGAATTAAATAAAGTGGGTGTGGTAAGAAGAGCAAGAATCTATTACTTAAGAGAACTTACTGGTAAAAAAGCCAGAATCACCGAAAAAAGAAATTAAATTTCAAATTCTACATTCCGCTCCGGCGGAGAAAGCCACTTTGCTTGTGCAAGGTGGTTTTTTTTTGGAGAATTTTCACAACATAAAAATTATTCGAAATTCCACCATTCTTCAAATGTATTTTCCGCTAAAAAATCTACAACTTCGCCAATCTTTGGCGTAAATAAATTTATCTCTTTTTCTTCTGCTGCTATTTGCACTCTTTTTACAGGTGCGTTCCAAGGGTGAAGGGCCAAAGAAAATTTTCCCCAATGCACAGGAAAAAGTTTTTTAGCCCCTAGTAATTTCACTGCCATTGCTGTTTCTTCGGGTTTCATGTGTATAAATGGCCATTTATCATTGTATTGCCCACATTCTAGAAGTGCCAAATCTATTTCTGGAAATTCTTTTCCAATGGAAGCAAACGTTTTTTTATCAAAACCCGAATCTCCTCCCATAAAAATTTTTAATCCTTGATACTCTAAAATAAATGAACTCCACAATGTTTGGCAGCGTTTTATTAGTCTTCCTGAAAAGTGCCTCGAAGGACGACAATAAAAATTAAATCCATCAATGCTGATACTTTCTCCCCAATTTAGTTCAGTAATTATTTTTTTGTCTACTCCCCAAAACTCTAAATGTTCGCCCACACCAAGCGATGTAATAATGTGCTTGGTTCTGCTTTTTATTTCTTTTATTGTTTTGTAATCTAAATGATCGTAATGGTCGTGAGTTAAAATTAAAAAATCTATTTCTCCAATGCTTTGTGGTTTATAAAATTCGGTTCCTTTAAATTCTTTTGCAAACAAACTAAGGGGTGAGGCATTGCCGCTAAACACGGGGTCAACCAAAATTTTTTTATTATCAATAAGTATCATGTAGCTAGAATGCCCAAACCAAATAATAGAAGGTGAACTCGCCGAAATATTTTTAAGATTGGTTTTTACTATTGGAATTTCGTTTTTAGGAACTTTGTTGTTATCAGAGAATAAAAAATCTCTTATAACGCCAATCATCGAAACTCCCTCTGCCATTGGTGGAGTTTCTAAAATATTTTCAAAAGAACCTTTGTTGTAATTATTGGAGTTCTGAATTTTTATTTTTCTCTCTCCTCGTGGAAGTTTACCGTAAGTATTTATCACTTAATTGTGCCTGCTGTACCTGCCGTAGAATAATCCGTTGCTAATAGTAATTACCTGAGAAGAACTAATATTTTTGAGTTTGCAATTAAAACTAGCTTTTACAATTACAATATCTTGGTTGGCTAAATCTTTTCCTACACTAAAATTGGTAACGTTAAAAGATTGTCCACTTTGATTGGTATCAAAGCTGCTAAATATATTTCCAGTCCCATCATAGTAACGAATTTCAACACCTAAATTAGTTGTAGCTTCGTTTGGTAGATAACTTTTTTGCCCTGCCGCAAACATTGTTTTAAAAGAAGTTGAATCTGGCTCTGAACCCTGAAAAAAAAGCTTTCCAAAATTTACATCTATTCCTTTCCCTGCGCTGTTGTCAAAGCCGTATCCAAAAAAACCACTACTGTTATTAGGAGGTAATGTTAAATTTAGATTGGAAGTAAATGCAGCGGTTGTGTTGGCATCGTCTAATGTAAATTCAAATGGGGAGCCATCTATACTGCCTTTGCAATATTCTTCTATTGAATTAATTTGAATTTCTAAAGATTTTGATTTTTCAATCTTTTTTTTCTTCGTAATACCAGTAAGCGTTACAGTAAATTTTCCGGGTTTGGAATATTTTTTCTTTGGATTTTCTTCTGTAGAGGAGATGCCATCGCCAAAATCCCATTCATAGGTCGCTGCGCCCTGCGTTCCGTTGATGAATTCTATTTCCTCACCTACATCTACAGAAGTTTTAGAAACTACAAATTGAACAGTAGGATCAGCTTCTTTGCACGAATGCAAAAATCCCAAAGAGATTAAAAGAACTACAACAACAGAATATTTGAGCATATTTTTTATTGTATAAATTGTGGTATTATGCAAATTTTTGCTCAAAAGCTTTCATTACTTCAATTAGCGCTTCTACACTTTCTACCGGCAAAGCATTGTACATAGAAGCTCTGTATCCGCCTACATCTCTGTGTCCGTTTAAGCCAGATATTCCTGCCTCTTTGGTCATTTTTTCAAATTCTACTTCGTGTGATTTACCATTGTCAGTCATTACAAAATTAGCATTCATGTTACTTCTGTCTTCCACCTCTACTGTGCCTTTAAACATTAAATTTCTGTCTATTTCGGCATATAATAAATTTGCTTTTTTGTTATTAATTTTTTCTATCCATTCTACACCACCATTTTCTTTTAACCATTTCATGGTAAGTAAACTAACATAAATCGGAAAAACGGGAGGTGTGTTATACATAGATTCTCCTTTGATGTGAACGGAATAATCTAACATAGAGAGTAGTTTTCTGCCTGTTTTTCCTAAAATAGATTCTTTTACAATAACCAGTGTAGAACCTGCCGGGCCCATGTTTTTTTGTGCACCTGCGTATATCAAATCAAATTTTGAGGCGTCAATTTTTCGGCTAAAAATATCACTGCTCATATCGCATACCATACTTACCGGAGTAATTGGAAATGTTTTTAGTTGAGTACCGTATATGGTATTGTTGCTTGTAATATGTAAATAATCAAGATTAGAAGGTATGGCATATTTTTTTGGAATATAGCTAAAGTTTTTGTCTTCGCTTGAAGCAACTACCACTGTTTCTCCAATTAATTTGGCTTCTTTAATGGCTTTGCTTGCCCACACGCCTGTATTTAAATATCCTGCCTTGCCATCCGTTTTAAGTAAATTGTAAGGCACCATTGCAAATTGGAGGCTTGCCCCACCACCAACAAATATAGTTTGATATCCATCTCCCAAGCCAAGCAATTCTTTTGCAAGTGCCCTTGCTTCTTCCATCACATTAATAAAATTCTTACTTCGGTGCGAAATTTCTAACAAAGACAAATTAAGATTGTCGAAATTTAATACTGCCTCGGCAGATTTTTTTAGTACTTCTTGAGGTAAAATTCCAGGACCTGCGCTAAAATTGTGAACTTTCATAAATGTAAGAATAGTGTTTTGTTTTCTTAAAAACCAAAAGTAAGGAATCTTTTAAAATTTGCACTAAATTTCATTGTAGAAAATTATCTAGATATGAAAATGACTTTTGGCTATACCAAACCGCAATCTTACCTTTGCCAACATTATGGAAAACAATACAGCAATAAATTTAAAGTTCGATAGAAAAAAATACCGCGACGAAGTTTTAATTAATCTCTATAAATCATTGCTTGAACCAAGGATGATAGAAGAAAAAATGCTGATACTTTTGCGTCAGGGAAAAATATCAAAATGGTTTTCGGGAATAGGTCAGGAAGCCATCTCAGCAGGAATTGCTGCTGCCTTGCAACATGACGAATACATATTACCCATGCACCGAAACTTAGGCGTATTTACTGGGAGGAATGTAGAGTACGGTCAATTGTTTTCGCAGTTTCAAGGACACAAAAATGGATTTTCTAAAGGAAGAGAACGATCTTTTCATTTTGGTTCAAACCAACATCATATTGTTGGCATGATCTCTCACCTTGGCCCTCAAATGGGTGTTGCAGATGGAATTGCCTTGGCATCGAAATTAAAAAAAGAAAATAAAGTTACAGTAGTTTTTAGCGGAGATGGTGGCTCCAGCGAAGGCGATTTTCACGAATCTATAAACCAAGCCGCTGTATGGGATTTGCCTGTAATTTTTGTTGTAGAAAACAACGGTTATGGACTAAGCACGCCCTCTAACGAACAATTTAAATTCAAAAATTTTGTTGATAAGGGCCCAGGTTATGGAATTGAAGCCATAAAAATAGATGGCAATAATATTTTGGAAGTTTACGATACACTTGTAAATACTTCTGAATCCATCAGAAAAAATCCAAGACCAATTTTGTTGGAATGTATTACATTTAGAATGAGAGGTCACGAAGAAGCCTCTGGCACAAAATACATTCCCAAAGAGTTGTTTGAAATTTGGGGCAAAAAAGATCCTGTTGTAAATTATGAAAATTATTTATTGGAAGAATCGGTAATAAGTTCTGCAGACATCGAAAATTTTAGAAAAGAAATTAAACAAAAAATTGATGCAGGATTGGAAGTTGCATTTACGCAAGATCCAATAAAAATTGATACACAAGAAGAGTACAACGATTTATATGCTCCTTTTGATAATAGTGAAATTAAGCCGTCTTCGCAAAATAAATCCAATAAGCGATTTTTAGATGCTATTTCTGAAGGCTTAAAACAAAGCATGGAAAAATTTCCTGAGTTAATTTTAATGGGACAAGACATTGCTGAGTACGGTGGTGCTTTTAAAATGACTGAAGGATTTGTAGAAAAATTTGGCAAAGACAGAGTTAGAAATACCACTTTGTGCGAATCGGCAATTGTTGGAACCTCACTGGGTTTAAGCATAAAAGGAATGAAGGCCATGGTAGAAATGCAATTTGCCGATTTTGTTACGTGTGGATTCAATCAAATAATAAATAACCTGGCAAAAATTCATTACCGTTGGGGACAAAATGCTGATGTAGTGGTAAGAATGCCAACTGGAGCAGGAGTAGGAGCAGGGCCTTTTCATTCGCAAAGCAACGAAGCATGGTTTGTGCATACACCCGGTTTAAAAGTTTTATATCCAGCTTTTCCAAATGATGCAAAGGGTTTGATGTGTGCAGCATTCAACGACCCCAATCCTATTTTATTTTTTGAACACAAAGGATTGTATCGAAGTATAACAGAGGACGTGTATGAAGATTATTTTACCATTGAAATAGGAAAAGCAAATTTAGTTCGTACAGGTAAAAACGTTAGTATAATTACTTACGGTGCAGGAGTTCATTGGGCAATGGAAATTTTAGATAAACATCCACAAATTTCAGCAGACTTAGTAGATTTAAGAACTTTGTTGCCCTATGATAAAGAAGCAATATTGGAATCGGTTAAAAAAACTTCAAGAGCTATTGTGTTGCACGAAGACACTTTGATAGGTGGAATTGGTGGAGAAATTTCTGCATTTATTATGGAAAACTGTTTCGAATATTTAGATGCTCCTGTTGTGCGATGTGCCAGCTTAGATACTCCGGTTCCGTTTAATTTAGATTTGGAACAAAACTTTTTACCAAAGAAAAGATTTGAAGATCAATTGTTGCAGTTGCTAAAATATTAAATGAAAAACAAAGTAAAAAGTAATATTGTATTTTGGTTTTTGTTTATAGTAAGCACACATATTACTTTTTCGCAAATTAAAGATTCAATACCATTTCAAAACAGAAAAAAAGCAATTTCAATAATTGTTCCAAGTGCATTTGTAGCAACATCAACGGCACTTTATTTTGCTTGGTACAAAGATTATGGAACAGGAAAGTTCCATTTTTTTAATGATAGCAAAGAATGGCTTCAAATGGATAAAGTGGGACATACTACTTCTACTTACCAAGGACAGAGATTTATAAATTCTTGGTATAAATGGGCTGGATTTAGATCTAAACAGTCAGCAATCTACAGTGGTATTTTGTCTTTGGGTTTTTTATCAACAGTAGAGGTAATGGATGGTTTTTCGGGAGGATGGGGATTTTCGAACACAGATATGATTGCAAATGTTGCCGGAATTTCATTGTTTTCGCTTCAAGAATATTTTTTTGAAAGACAATTTTTACAGTTAAAATATTCTTATCACACCGATAATAATTATAAAATACGCCCAAATCTTTTAGGCAGTAACATTGCAGAACGTTTAATAAAAGATTACAACGGGCAAACGTATTGGTTATCTGTTAACACACAAATATTTTCTAAAAAACTGCCAAAGTGGTTATGCCTTTCATTAGGATATGGTGCTAACGGAATGGTGGGTGCCGATGACAACATATTTATGAGAGAAGGAATTGAATACAACTACTCTCACTTGCAAAGATACCGTCAATACTATTTTTCATTTGATCTAGATTTAACTCAAATAAACACAAAGAAAAAATGGCTCAATACACTTCTTCATTCCGTATCGTTTATAAAAATTCCATTTCCCACAATTGAAATAAATAAACCACAAGGGTTTGTGATTAAGCCCTTTTACTTTTAGTATGTGTTTATTCTAACATAAACTTCCTAATAATTTTAACAGGAGCACTTCCGTAGCTTAAAAACTTATTGTGCCACTTTTTTAAATCAAATTTTTCTCCGTCACGTTTTTTACATTCTTCTCTCAATTCAAAAATTTCGGCATATCCAGTAAAGTAGGAACAAAGTTGAACACTTGTTAATGTAGCTCTTCTCCACTTGTTTTCTGCTTCTGCATTTTGCTGAAATGCCTGTTTTTCCAATAAGTTTAATGCATCTTCTTTAGAAATAGTTAATACGTGAATGGAATAATCTAAAATAGTGTTACACACACTTCTTAAATGCCATTTGTAATACATCAACCACATTTCATCTGTTGAGGGTCCATTTAAGTTTGGATACCCATTTTCCAACATCATTCTTTCTCCATAAACTGCCCACCCTTCTATCATAGGGTTGTTTCCAAATATTGCTTTTATCAAACTTGGACTTTGGTTGGCGTATACCAATTGAGTATAGTGACCCGGAATAGCTTCGTGAATATTTAATATTTGAAGAGTATAATTATTGTATTCTCTTAAATAACTTTCGGCTGCTTCTTTTGTATACGACGCCAAGCTGCCAACGTTATAATAGGTGTTTCCATTTTTATCATATGGTCCGGGAGAGGATATAGAAGCACCTGCAACTCCTTTCATATATTCTGGCTCTTTTCTTACTACTAAAGGTTTTGTAGAATCTAAATCTATTAAATTTTTTGCTGTGATAAATTTTTCAAGTTCTGGAATCTGTTTTTCTATTGTAACCTGAAATTCTTCTGATTTGCAATGTACTTTCGAAAGTTCTTCAATTACGTTTCTTACCAGCAGCAAACTATCTTTTGGCTTAGGTTTATTTTTTAAATATTTGTTCCAAAGCTTATCACTCAGCAAAAACATTTCTTTGTGCAATTCATTTTTTCTTGCGACCGCTTTTTCATAAATGGTTTTAGCATCATAACCACTTTGCATTTCTAAATTAAATTTTTTCAAATAGAATTTTTTCTCTAGTCTAAAAGATTTGGCATTCGTTAAGTCTAATGCTTTTAAAAATTGGATATAGTTTTTTTGTTCTGCACTTGCAAGGGAAACATTATCTAAAAACACTTTTTTCTGCTCTTCTGTTAAGCTCGATTTTTTGATAGAATCAGTTAGGTCAGTATCAAAGGTGGATAAAGAGCCTTCGCATTGTTGTATGGCTAGTTCGGTATGTTCTTTTGTTGGATTTTCTATCAATGATTTGGCATTAGAATAATATTCTTTTGCCTGTGATATTTTTTGATTGATGCTTACCAATCTCTTCTCTAATGGTGCAAACTTTCCTGCCAACATTTCTGCAATTGTTCCACTTAAATTATATCCCGAAGGATTCCATGAATAACTTTTGAATTGCTTTAAATAAAACAATTGCAAGTCTATTTGATTTTTTATTATTTCTAAATCTGCAGAGTTGCTTTGAGACAGCTTTTTGCCATAAAATTCTTTGATGAGATTTTTTTGATTTTCATAAAAAGATATTTCGTTTTTAATCCATTCTTTTGATACGATGGTAAGCAAGGAATCGTACTTATGGTATCCAACAGAACTGGCATATTCTGGATTATGCAGCCAAAATTCTTCAATGAAAGTAGAAGAAAATTTATCGAAATTTTTATCGTAGTTATCACCAGTTGATGCCTTTTTTTCGGCGCAAGAATTCAAAATAATTATGCTTAAAAGGGTTAATAGTTTTTTCATTAAGTTTTCAAATTAAATTGTTCAAATGTATAAAAATTAAATTGTTGGGTTTTTATGATCAATGTTATAATGCAATCCAACGCTTTCTTTTCTGGTAATTGATTGTTTGATTACAATGTATCCAACTTTAATCATATTTCTAAGTTCACATAATTTTACAGATACTGTTGTTCTTTCATACAAATCTTCCGTTTCGTTGTGAAGAATTTTTAGTCTATCAAAAGCTCTTTTTAATCTTAGATCTGAACGAACAATTCCAACATAATTGGTCATAATTGCCTTAAGCTCTTTTAGAGATTGTGTCATTAAAACTAACTCTTCGGGGTTGGTTGTTCCTTCTGCATTCCAATCTGGTAGCCCATTACAAAACTCTAGTTTGGGAATTTTAGAAATTGAATCTATAGCAGCATTATGGGCAAAAACCAAAGCCTCTAAGAGCGAATTAGATGCCAATCTGTTTGCTCCGTGCAAACCCGTATGAGCACACTCACCAATTGCATATAAATTTCCAATTGTGCTTTTCCCATTTTTATCTACATCAATACCACCGCAAAAATAGTGAGCAGATGGAACCACCGGAATCATATCTTGCATAATATCTATTCCAATTTCGTTACACTTATTATAGATATTTGGGAAGTGTTCAATAAATCCTTTTTTATCTAAATGTCTGCAATCTAAATAAACGCAATTTTCACCATTTATTTTCATTTCATTATCTATTGCCCTTGCAACAATATCTCTTGGCGCTAAAGATTTTCTTTCGTCGTAGTTCTGCATAAATTCTTCTCCTTTTGAGTTTTTTAAAATCGCTCCAAAACCTCTAACAGCCTCAGAAATTAAAAATGCTGGTTGCTCCCCCGGATTGTAAAGTGCTGTTGGGTGAAACTGAACAAATTCCATTCCTTTAGTTTTTCCCTTTGCCCTATAAACCATCGCAATGCCATCACCCGTTGCAATAGAAGGATTGGTGGTAGATTCATAAATATTGCCTGCACCACCACTACACATGCAAATAATTTTAGAAAGAATTTTTTCAATACGTTGTGTTCGTTCATTCAAGGCATAAATTCCAAAACATTCAATCCCTTCTGTTTTGCTGTTAACAAAAGCTCCAAGGTGATGTTGGGTAAGTACATCTAATGCAAAAATATGGTCATAAATTTCTATGTTTGGATGATTTCGGGCTTTTGCCAATAAAGCCCTTTCAATTTCAAAACCTGTATTGTCTTTATGGTGTAATATTCTATGCTCAGAATGGCCGCCTTCTTTTACTAAATCATATTCGCCACTTGCTTTTTTGTCAAAACTGGTTCCCCAGTTTATTAGTTCTTTTACTCTTTCGGTTGACTCGCTAACCACCATTTTTACAACTTCTTCGTTGCAAATTCCGCCACCTGCAACAAGAGTATCGTTTATATGTTTTTCAAAAGAATCGTTGGCATAAAATACTGCAGCTATGCCTCCTTGAGCATATTTTGTGTTGGTTTCGTCTTCGTTAGATTTTGTAAGAATCATCACTTTCCCATATTCACAAACTTTTAGAGCATAGGATAACCCAGCAATACCGGAACCAATTACTAAAAAATCTATTTTTCTTGAATCCATTAATCTGATGTATTTTTGCAAAAAATTAAACAATTCCTTTGCAATTTAGTTTATAAAAACAATAATATGGAAAAAGCGTTAATACCAACAGAAATTTATGCCGAAAGCACACCAAATCCAAATGCTGTTAAGTTTGTTCTAAACAGAAATTTAATAGAAGGCGACCCCATTGAATTTAAATTTGGATCCGAAGCAAAAAATTCTCCTTTGGTTCAAGAATTGTTTAATTTCCCTTTCGTATTAAATGTTTTTGTGAGCACAAATTTTATTACAATTACAAAAACTCAAAACATAGAATGGACAGAAATAATTCCTCAGTTAAGAAATTTTATTTCGGAGTATTTCAATAGTGGAAAGGAATTATTTTCTAAGGCAATAATTACAAATAAAAATTCAATTGTAGAAGAAGTTCCAGATGAACAATTGGTTCCAACTTCAGAGACAGAAATAAAAATTGCCGAAATTCTTGATGAATATATTAGACCCGCAGTGGAAGGAGATGGAGGTGCAATAGTATTAAAGTCGTTTAAAAATGGTACAGTAACCGTTAAAATGCAAGGTTCATGCAGTGGTTGTCCTTCTAGTACAATGACTCTAAAAGCGGGTATAGAAGGATTGTTAAAAAGATTGGTCCCAGAAGTTGAACAAGTAATATCCGAATAAATCGTGAAAAGCCACATACATAAATCAGTTACTGTTTTTAATAAACCACTTGAAGAGGTTTTTGAATTTTTTAGTAAAGCCGAAAATTTAAATAAGGTAACACCGCAAGGGTTAAGTTTTAAAATTCTTACTCCTTTGCCAATAAAAATGTCTAAAGGAACATTAATTGAATATAGAATAAAATTATCAGGAATTCCATTTAACTGGAAAACAGAAATTCTTGCATGGGAACCACCTTATAGATTTATTGATTCTCAGATAAAAGGTCCATACAAAATTTGGATTCATGAACACACTTTTGAGTTTATTGATGGTAAAACTGTTATGACAGATACGGTAAAGTTTCTTTCTCCTGGATGGATTTTAGAGCCAATTATCAATAAACTATTCGTTGAAAAAAAAGTAAAAGAAATTTTTGAATTCAGGACTAAAGTTTTGAATGATATCTTTAACTAATCATTCTTCATCTTTTTTTACACGCCACACAAGGACGAGTAAAACAGAAAATGTTATGCTAAAGAACAGTCCATTTATGCCATTAGATTTTTCTACTCCAAAGTAATATAAATCTTTGCAAGAGTTTATAAAACCCAATACCCCAAAGCTCAGCAATACATAAAACATAAAGTATTCTAGTTTTTTAAATTCTTTGCGGTGTGATACTTTTTTTTGTGCTTGGAAATTTTGTTTTTTATGAGTAGTATTTCTTCCCCTTTGATATTTATTATAATATGCTTGGTCTCTTGGTTTTTTATTATTTAAACTATCGCTTATATATCCATAATTTAAATCGTAATTTCTTCTTTTATACTCGTCACCCAAAACAGAATACGCCTCGTTTATTTGTTTAAACTTTTCACTTTCTATGGCACTGGAATTTTTGTCGGGATGAAATTTAAAAGCAAGAACTCTGTATGCTTTTTTTATCTCCTGTTGGGTGGAGTTTTTTTTTAAACCTAAAATGTCATAATAATTCTTCAAAAAAAATATTTTAGCAACAATTAAACGATTCTTATTCTACTTTTGTTCCCCAAAAAAATTTATTCTTCATGAAAAAAATTGGATTTTTTACCTACTTGTTAGTATTTACTTCTTTTTTGTTTTTAGGCCTTGCTATATTTTATAAGTTAAATGACAAACCTATTAAAACTCTTCCGATTTATGGACAAAAATATTTTAATGGAAAAGATTCTGTTTTTCACACTGTAAAAGCGTTTAAATTTATTAATCAAAATGGTGATAGTATTTCAGAAAAAACATTTGAGGGAAGTATTTATGTAGCCGATTATTTTTTTACTACCTGCCAAAGTATCTGTCCAATAATGTCTACCCAAATGGAGGTGGTTGCAAAGGAATTTTCCGGAAATAAAAAAGTAAAGTTTTTATCGCATACTGTTAATCCAGAAAACGACTCGGTAAATGTCTTGTACGACTATGCAAAAGCCCACCATGCAAATGCAGAACAATGGCATTTTGTTACGGGGGATAAAAAGCAGCTTTATAATATGGCAAGAGAAAGCTATTTGTTAAATGCCGAAATTGGAGACGGTGGTCCTAACGATTTTATTCATACTCAGAATTTTGCCCTTATTGATACTAAGAAAAATATCCGTGGATTCTATGATGGCACAGACAAAAACGACATTCAACGCTTGATAAAAGAAATTAAAACTTTATTAAAAGAGTAAGGGCTTGAAAATTAAAAGGTTGTATCTATAGTTGATATATATAAGCCACTTATCGAAGAAAAAGTTTCTGTAATTAATAAAATACTTTATAAATTGCGAACTCATTTATCAAAAAACTAAAAATAAATATAACAAACAATGAAATCTAAAACAATTAAAAACACAAAAAGTTTAGTGTTGGGATTATTCCTGGCCTTTGGACTTTTGATGTTTGGGAAATCCCAAGCAGCGGAACATGAGGGGATTAAAGTCTCCAAGCAATTTGTAGATGAAATGACTAAAATTGATCCAAGCTACAAAAAGCTAATAAAAGCTGACGCAAACGGCATTTTTATTGATTACAACGACCCTACAACAACCAAATTGTTATTGGAAAAGGTTGCTGCAAACAAAAAAACTAAAGAAGTGAATAAAACTTCAAGCAAAGTTGAGATTGCTCCAACTGCAGCAACAAAAAATGCAAAAAGTACTCCTGCATTTAGTTCATCTAAGCCCTCAAATAAAGAAATTGGTGCTCCAATAAAAGATAAAAATACCTTAGGTGATGTTGAATCAAGAAAACACATTGAGAAAAGAATTGAGTTTGAAAAAGCAAAATTAAACTCTGTAAAAGGCGAGGAATTAATTAGATTAAGAAAGTCTATTACAGAACTTGAAAAAATGAGAGCAGAAACATTTAACACAAAAAAGTAATAAAAAATCAGAACTATGAAAATAAATAATTACTTAAAAAAAATCAAGCAATTTGTAGGTGCAACGTTATTGTTGCTTTCTACAGCATCAATTGCACAGCCACCGCCTCCACCAGTGGAGTACTGTGTGCCAACTTACACTAACTTGTGTACAAGTAATGACTATGTAAATAATTTCTTTACAACAGGTGGTCAAACGAATATTTCTAATTTAGAATCTGGTTGCAACGGTCAAGCAAATAATTACATTTACTATGGTGGTCAACTTCTCACGGTTAATCCAGGTCAATCAGTGGATTTAAGTCTTCAAACTGGTTCCCCAACCTGGAATCAAGGTATTGCAGTTTGGATAGACTACAACCAAAACGGTACATTTGGTGATATTGCAAATGAACTAGTGTATATTACACCCAATCTTGGAAATAGTTCTACTATTTTTACAGGTACTTTTGCTGTTCCACAAGATGCAAACTCGGGTTTAACAAGAATGAGAGTTCGTTGTAGATTTAATAGTTTAGTAATTAATCCTTGTGAAAATTATACTTTTGGTGAAACTGAAGATTACGACGTTGAAGTTCTCCCAGCATTGCCTTGTGTTGCTCCTCCAATTGCCGGAATTACAAATTCTTCCTCTACTTCACTTTGTTCTGGTTTGAACTTCAATTTAAGTTTAAGTGGAAATACATTTGGACTAGGAATGGTTTTTCAATGGCAATCTTCTTTAGATGGTGTAAACTTTACAGATATTGTTGGTGCAAACTCTACTACATTCGCAACATCTCAAACAGTTACTACTTATTACCGTTGTTCTTTAACATGCTCAGGAGAAACAGTATTTTCTACCCCAGTAATGGTAACAAACGAAAACTGCTTTATCATGGGTGGAAATCCTGCTACAACTTGCTCTGGAGTATTTTATGACAATGGTGGATTAGGAAATTACACAAATAACACTAATCTAACTCAAACGTTTACTCCTTCTACCCCCGGCCAAATGCTGCAATTTGATTTCACAAGTTTTGCTGTTGAAACTGGATTTGATGAATTAACTATTTTTAATGGTCCTGATGCTTTGTCTCCAGTTATTGGAGTTTATGATACTGGTAATCCTCCAGGAATTGTTGTTGCTTCTAATCCAACAGGAGAACTTACGTTCCAATTTACAACAGATAACTCGGTAACACCAGCAGGTTGGGAAGCCACTATATCTTGTGTGCCTCCGGTAATTAATGATGCAGTTGTATTGTATGCTTACACTTTAGGTAAAGTTCCTCAAGGATTTGGAACTCCACATCAAGTTGTGGCATACGTAAAAAACAACAACAGTACTCTTAGTTTAACATTCCCAGTTACATTAACTGTTTCTGGCGCAAATGCTTTTACAAATACTCAAACAATTACATTAGCTGCTCAAGAAGTTGGTTTTGTAACTTTTGATGGGTACACTGCTGCTTCAACTGGCTTACAGAATTTGAATATTAGTGTTGCAGCAGACGAAGATAATTCAAACAATACAGTTGAAATAGACCAGGAAGTTTCAGTAAATGCATTTTCTTACAAATACCCATCCGTTTCAAATGAAGCTATTGGTGTAGGGTTCAATGGTGCAACTGGCGACTTTGTTTCAAAATTTGTTACCAATCAACCAGGTAGCATTAACTCAGTTAAAGTTGATTTTACAGTAGCTGGTGCAGGATATCAAATAGGTATTTGGGATGCAACAGGCTTAAATGGAACTCCAGGAACTTTGTTGTATAGTTCACCAAGTGCTACTACTAATATTGGTACAGACTTTATTACAATAAATCCTCCAGTGCCAGTAAATGGAGCATTTTACGTTGGTGTAATTCAAACAACAAATACAAATGTTGGGTTTGCATACCAAATAGAAGATCCACTTAGAGCCGGTACATTTATGTATTCTACTCCAACAGGTTCAAATACTTGGTTAGATGTAAAAGACATTCCAGCAAGTTTCCGTTTTGCAATGGAAGTTGAAATGGCATTACCTATTCCTCCAAACTGTGCAGTTTATAGTTCACCGCTTGATGGTGCAACTGACCTTTGTTTAAATGAGGGTACAATTACATGGGCGAGTGGAGGTTTGGCACCAACATCTTATGATGTGTATTTTGGAACAGACCCAGCTTTAACAGGTGTTACACCAGTGAACGTTACTACTAATAATTACAACCCAGGTTTATTATTGGCAAACACTACCTATTACTGGAGAATAGTTCCTTTAAATGAATTTGGTGCAGCCACAGGATGCTCAATTTCGTCTTTTACAACAGGAACTTGTTTAACTTATCTTCAATCAAATCAAACAGTTACGACTTGTTCAGGTAATTACTTTGATTCTGGTAATATAACTGGAAACTACTTAAATAACGAGAACTCCACTTTAATTGTAACACCTTCTACTACAGGTGCTTTTGCTCAGGTGGATTTTACTTCTTTTGCTCTTGAAAATAATTTTGATTTCTTGAAAATATTTAATGGTGGTAGCGTTGCTTCTCCTCAAATTGGTCCCGCTGATGGTTATACAGGTGTAAATGGCCCAGGTATTGTTACCGCTTCAAACCCAACAGGACAACTTACATTCCAATTTACTTCGGACGGAAGCATTAATGCCGCTGGTTGGGAAGCAGCTATTACTTGTATAACTACACCTCCCACATGTGCTACAATATCTTCACCTATTGATGGTGCTACTGATATTTGTTTAAACTCAGGTGCCATAAACTGGGCTCCTGTTGGTGCAACCTTAGGTTATACAGTTTCTTTTGGAACTGACCCTAATTTGGTTGGTGCTACCGTTACTACTGTGGATATTAATTCATTCTATCCAGGCACTTTGTTGCCAAACACTACTTATTACTACAGTGTGGTTCCTTTTAATAATTTTGGTGCAGCAACTGGTTGTGGAATCCAAAGTTATACTACTGGTACTTGTAACACTTGTAACTATTCTATTGTGATGAGCGATGATTTTGGTGATGGATGGAATGGTGGAACTGTAAGTGTTTTTTCTAATGGAGTTGAAGTTGTAGGTAGTCCATTTACGTTGGCTAACGGCACGGGTCCTGAAACAATTGCTTTTCCTGTTACTGAAGGTGAAGAAATAACCACAACATTCACTGCTGGAGGATTTGCAGGTGAGGTTGGATACCAAATTTTAAATTCTTTTGGTCAAGTAGCCTTTCAAGATGGATTCCTTAACGGTGTTGTAGCATCTGCAGGACCAAACGTAGTTGGTAATGCATCTTGTTTGCCTGTAACTAATGATGCTGAAGTTGAAATAGTTTACACATTAGGTAAATTACCAGTAGGTTTTGGAACTCCTCATACAGTTTCGGCTATAGTAAGAAATAACAATACATTTAACACTGCAACAATTCCAGTAACATTAAACGTTACAGGTGCAAATACATTTACATTAACGCAAAATGTTACAATAGTGGCCGGTGCAACTGCAACAGTTAATTTCCCTGGTTTTACACCAACAGTTGTTGGAACAAACACAATTACTGTGTCAGTTCCTGCAGATCAAGAAACAAGTAATGATTCTCAATCTATTGAGCAATTAACAACTACAAATGTTTATACTTATAAATTGAACAATGTTGCAAATGAAGCTTTTGGAGTTGGCTTTAATGGAGGTACTGGTGATTTTGTTGCTAAATTCAATTCAAACGGTACAAACCCTATAAACCAAGTAAATGTTGACTTCACAGGCGCTGGACAAGCTTATTCTTTAGGAATTTGGGATGCAACTGGTCCTGGCGGTGCTCCAGGTGCTCTGGTTTCTGAGGTAACAGGTTTAACATCTGCAATTGGTACTGCATTTATAACAGTGGATCCTCCTGTTACTGTAACAGGCGATTTTTATGTTGGTGTTAGACAAATTGGTACTGCAAACATTGCATTTGCGTACCAAAATGAAACACCAATAAGACCGCAGACATTCTATTACACTGCACCAACAGGTGGAACAACTTGGACAGATTTTGCTCCAGATAGTCCTTTTAGATTTGCTATAGAAGTTGAAATAGACCTTGGTGTTGCTCCAAACTGTGCTACTTATATTGCTCCTGCTGATGCAGAAACTGGTATATGTTTAAATCAAGCAAATTTGTCTTGGGCTAGTGGTGGCTTAGCCCCAACATCTTATGATGTTTATGTTAGTACTGATCCTGCTTTTACAGCGGTAACACCAGTAAACACTACCAATCTTACATACAATCCAGGTACACTGTTACCAAATACCCAATATTACTGGAAAGTTGTTCCTTTGAATGACAATGGAGCAGCATTAGGTTGTATTTCTCAAACATTTACTACGGGTGATTGCTTTGTCTACACTCAAACGGATGCTACAATTA
Organism: uncultured Bacteroidota bacterium; assembly: GCA_903842515.1. Taxonomy (GTDB): domain Bacteria; phylum Bacteroidota; class Bacteroidia; order UBA4408; family UBA4408; genus CAIMMJ01. Next base: position 41,884 of record CAIMMJ010000362.1, read on the forward strand.
CAACTTGTACTGGTACTTATTATGATTCAGGAGGTGTAAACGCTAACTATTCTAATAATGAAAATTCTACTTTTACAATAAATCCTGCAACACCAGGCAATGTTATTCAAGTGATATTTAATAGTTTTAATACGGAGAATAATTACGATGGTCTATTAATTTATGATGGACCAGATAATACTTGGCCTTTGATACCATCGGGCTTACCTGCAGGATTTAATGCAGTTACATGCCCTGCTAATTCTTGGAGGGGTACTGGTAGTCCTGGAGTTGTAACTTCTTCTCACCCAAGCGGAAGTTTAACATTTGTATTTACTTCAGAGAATACTGTTAATCAAGCTGGTTGGGATGCAACAATTAATTGTGTAGATTTAACTGCGGCTCCAGGGTGTGTTACAAACGCGTTGCCTTTAGACGGAACAATTGAAGTTTCTGTAAATACCTCTATTTCTTGGACTCCTGGTCCGGGAAATTTACCAACAGGATATAATGTTTTCTTTGGAACGCAAGGTAACTTAATTTTAGTTTCTCCAAACCAAACAGGAACTTCATATACACCAACAGGACCTTTAGCATTAAACACTGTTTACTGTTATCAAATAGTAGCCTTAAATGCCAACGGTGAAGCTACAGGTTGCCTAACAAATTGCTTTACAACAAATGAGTTTGCAGTTTATCAAATAAACGAAGGGCCAGAAATTATTGCTTGTACTGGAACTTGGACTGATGCTGGTGGGCCAACGGCTAACTATTTAAACAATGAAAACTACACTCAAACAATAACACCTAGCACGCCAAATTCATTTATTCAAGTAACCTTTAACTCATTTGCAACTGAACTAAATTATGACGGTTTATTAATCTATGATGGGCCAGACAATACATTCCCATTAATTCCTTCGGGATTACCTGCTGGTTTAAATGCAGTAACATGTCCTGCAAATTCTTGGTATGGAACAACTAGCCCAGGTGTGGTTACATCAACTCATCCAAGTGGAAGTTTAACATTTGCGTTTAGATCCGATATATCAGGAGCGCCTGCTGGTTGGAATGCTAATTTAGCTTGTGTGCCACAAGGAGACCCTTGTTTAGACCCTCTTACGATACAATACACAGGTAATACTGATGTTTGTGCGGGTACTTCTGTTACATTAACTTCTAGCACACCGCTAGGAAACTCTTGGTCTACAAATGGATCAGTTGAAAGTTCAATTACATTAACTATTAATGCAACACAAACAATTACACTTACAAATACAATTTGTAATACTACTGCAAATATCACCTTTACATTATTAGACGCACCAATTGCAACCATAACTTCTGATGGTGGAAACACAATTTGTACTGGTGGCTCAGTAAATTTATCTGCACTGAGTGGTCCTCCGGTTCCTCCAGGCACGTATACTTACTTATGGTCTAATGGTTCTACTTCACCTGTAATCTCCGTTTCTACTGTAGGATGCTACACGGTTACTGTAACAAATACAGCAACTGGATGTTCTGCAACTTCATTAGAATTCTGTGTAACCATAGGTCAAGGAATTCCTACTCCTACAGTAACTGGTACAAACACAATTTGTGTAGGCTCTACAACTACTTTAACATCTTCTGATGCTGGTGTTGGTGCTACTTACTTATGGTCTACTGGTGCAACTACATCTTCAATTGACGCAAATGCTGCAGGTTGTTATACAGTAACTACTTCTTTAAACGGTTGTTCTGCAACTTCACTAGAATTCTGTGTAACCATAGGTCAAGGAATTCCTACACCTACAATAACTGGTACAAATACAATTTGTGGAAGCTCTACAACTACTTTAACGTCTTCTGATGCAGGTGTTGGTGCTACTTACTTATGGTCTACTGGTGCAACTACATCTTCAATTGACGCAAATGCTGCAGGTTGTTATACAGTAACTGCTTCATTTAACGGTTGTTCTGCTACTTCATTAGAATTCTGTGTGACACAAACTGCTGCTCCAACTGTTACTGCTGCTGGCGCAACTTCATTCTGCGAAGGTGGTTCTGTGATATTAACTGCTAGCTCAGGTGCTGACTCATATTCTTGGTCAGGTGGTTTAGGTACCACACAGTCTGTTACGGCAACAACTTCTGGTGATTACACTGTTACTGCTACTACAGGAAACTGTGTATTAACATCGGCTGCAGTTACTGTAACGGTAAATCCGGTTGTGGTTCCTGTGATTACAGCTTCGTCTTTAACTGTTTGTACAGGAAGTACAGTTACATTAACTTCTACAACTAACGTAAACAATGTAAACTATACTTGGAGTAACAACCAAAGTGGTGCTAACTTAAGTTCAATACAAGTTACACAGGCTGGCGTATACACTGTTACTGTTACTACAAATGGTGGTTGCTCTGCAACTTCTGCAAGTGTTACAGTAAATTCAGGATCTTCATTTCAGCCAGGCATTACTGTTGGTGGAAATACAGTTATCTGCCAAGGTCAATCTGTAATTCTATTATCTAATAGTAATACTGATAACCAATGGAATTTAAACGGTCTTCCTATTGCGGGTGCAATTTCACCAAGCCACAGTGCAACTACAACAGGTAATTATTCAGTTACAGTTTCTACTAACGGATGTACCGGAACTTCTGTAAACATACCAGTGGTTGTTAATCCTTCTCCACTTGCTGTTGGTTCAGCTACAACCGACGTTAATGGATTGGTACAATTTACTAACAACTCTACTAATTTCTTTGCAACACAGTGGAATTTTGGTGATGGAACTGCATTTAGCAATTCTACCAACCCAAGTCACTTATACACAGAAAATGGTGTTTATCAAGTAAGTTTAACTGTTTACAACGATTGTGGTTCTAACACAGTTACATTTAATGTAGAGGTTCTACAAACTGGTATAAAAGCTCTTAACAATGACCAATCATTGAGTATTGCACCAAACCCAACTAAAGATCAAATATTAGTTGATTTTAACGATGCAAGCACTAAGAGTTTAAACATTAATATGGTTAATCTTGCAGGACAAGTTATCTACAGCGAAAGCATCAATAACTTTAATGGTAAATTTAAACAAAACATTAGCTTAGGAAACTTTGCAAGTGGAGTTTACTTTATTCAAATGGTAACTGATTCAAAAGTTATTACAAGAAAAGTAATTAAAGATTAATACACTTTAAATTTATAAGGAAAGGTCGGGAAGGTATTTCCCGACCTTTTTTTTTCTCTAACTTTTCTTAACCGCCTTTTAGATAAAATATATATGTAATTGTTTAATTTAGCACTTTATATGAAAGGTATTTTTATTTTTATTTCATTTGTTTTTTGCTGCAATTATTCAAATGCAACCAAGATTCTAATCCCAATGGATTTGGAGCAAAATAATCATTTAAAGTCCTATGGTATTGCTTATTGGACTCTAAAGCAGGGATTAGAAATTGAATGGCTTTTAAATTATAGAGGAGGCAGTTTTATTATTCCTTTTGATAAAACTATTGAGTCGGAATGTAAAATAAGAGGTGTTTCTTTTCAAGTAATTGCAACAGCCCAATACAGTTCAATTGTAGAAGAAATAGCTAACCCCGAAGTGAATATGGATTTGGTGAAATTAGAAAAGGCACCCAAGGTGGCAGTTTATTCGCCAAAAACAAAACAACCATGGGATGATGCCGTTACGATGGTGCTCACCTACGCCGAAATCCCTTACGAAGTAGTTTATGACGAAGAAATTTTAAGCGGAAAGCTTCCACTATACGATTGGTTGCATTTGCACCACGAAGACTTCACCGGCCAATATGGAAAATTTTATGCCATGTATAGAAATGCTCCATGGTATTTAGAAGAACAACGATCTTCGGAGGAAATGGCAAAAAAATGGGGTTTTAATAAAGTTAGCCAGGAAAAATTAGCAGTTGCTAATAAAATAAAGGAATTTACTTTAGGTGGTGGTTTTTTATTTGCAATGTGTTCTGCAACCGATAGCTATGACATTGCATTGTCTGCAGCGGGTGTTGATATTTGTGAAAGTATGTTTGATGGAGATTCATCTGACCCTAACCAAAATAATAAGCTAGATTACTCTAAAACTTTTGCATTTAAAGATTACAAGCTCGAAACTAATCCAATGATATACGAGTATTCCAACATAGACATTCCTGTTCCAAGAAGAGTACCTCAACAAAATGATTTATTTGTGTTGTTCGATTTTTCTGCAAAATGGGATCCAGTTCCTTCTATGCTTTGCCAAAACCACGAGCAGGTTCTAAAAGGTTTTATGGGGCAAACAACAGCATTTAGAAAAGAGTACATAAAGCCAGGAGTATTAATTATGGGCGACAATAAAAGTTTAAACGAAGCAAGATATATACATGGCGAAATGGGTAAAGGTATGTGGACATTTTATAGTGGTCACGATCCCGAAGATTATCAACATTTGGTAGGTGATCCACCCACGGATTTAAACTTGCATCCCAATTCTCCCGGTTATAGATTAATTTTAAATAACATTTTATTTCCTGCTGCAAAAAAGAAAAAGCAAAAAACATAAGTGTAAATGAATTTAAAAAAAGCTTTTTCATTTCTTCTCGTTGTGCTTGTTTTTGCGGGTTGTTTAAATCCCGGGAAATCATTGAAAACAGCTGGAAAAAAATTTAACTCCAACGATGCTCCTGTAATTCGTGCAAAGTTTTTTGTTTACCATGTTGATGAAAAAACCTCAGAGATATTTTTTAGAATAAGCACTTTAAGTTTGTTGTATATGCGACAAAATTCAAATGATAACTTTGTTTCTACCTTAAAGCTTAACTATAAATTAAGCGATAAAATTGTTTCTAAAGTTGTAAGTGATTCTGCGTCATTTATAATTAGAGATACTGTTATTGATAAAAAGGGAGACTTTATTGAAGGAAAATTCTCTGTGAATTGTCTTTACGGAAAAAATAATGAAGTAGAAATTATGTTAACTGACATCAACAGAAAATCGAGTTTTCCTTTTTTTGTTTCAATTCAGAAAGAAAGAAAAAGTCAACGACAAAATTTCTTTGTAGCTAAAGCAAGTGCACCTTCTTCGCCCTTGTATAACTACAATTGCAATGCAGGTGATTTGTTAAACATTCATTTTGACAAAGACAGTAGTTTAGAAAAAATACAAGTTCGTTTCTATAAACGAGAATTTGGATTGCCTCTTCCACCCTTTGCAACACAAGAACAAAAGGCATTTGACTACAAAGCAGATTCTGTTTTTACAATTTATTTGGATAAAAATTTTAATTCAAAATTACCAATAATCTCTAACGGTTTTTACCATTTGGTTACGGATACACAATCAACAATTGGATTAACGGTTTTTTGTAACAACGATTATTTCCCTCAAAATAACGTGCCTAATTTAATGTACAAACCCATGAGGTATATTACCACAAAACAAGAGTTTGCAGAAATTGAAAACAGCAAGATCATAAAAGATGCGATAGATAGCTATTGGCTAAAATGTAGTGGTAGCAAAGAAAGAGCTAAGCAAGTAATAAAAGTGTTTTACAACAGAACCTACCTAAGCAACGAATATTTTTCTTCTTACGACATGGGTTGGAAAACCGACAGAGGATTAATTTATATAGTTTTTGGAAGCCCTACTAACATATACAAAGACAATGTTTCGGAAGTGTGGGTGTATGGCGAGGAAAACTCTGTAAGGTCACTAAACTTTACATTTACAAAAGTTATAAATCCTTTTTCTGACAACGATTATTCGTTGAACAGATCTGAAGCTTACAAAGATTCTTGGTACAGAGTGGTTGAGGGATGGCGACAAGGAAGATTGATTAATGAAAAGTAAAAACAAGCAAAATAGGAATGAGAGATAATTTTAGAAAAAAAGAAAAAGACGAAGATTTTATTTTTGGAATTCACCCTGTTTTGGAGGCGTTAAAAGCTGGAAAACCATTTGAAAAATTACTCTTGCAAACTCCATTTGAAAGCGCTGGAATTAAAGAAGTAATAAAACTTTCTAAAGAAAATAATATAGAGTACAAAAGCGTTCCTGCAATAGTTTTAGACAGGTTAACAACAAAAAATCATCAAGGTGTAATTGCTTACCTATCTCCTGTAGAATTTTATGACTTAGAAGAAATTGTTACATCCGTTTTTGAAAAGGGGAAAGATCCTCTGATTTTAATTTTAGATAAAATAACTGACGTAAGAAATTTTGGTGCAATTGCAAGAACTGCAGAATGCTTTGGTGTAGATGCTATTCTTGTCCCAAACCAAGGTGGTGCAAGAATTGGATCTGATGCCATAAAAACATCAGCAGGTGCTTTGTTAAAAATTCCAATTTGCAAGTCAGCAAACTTAAAATTAAGCTTATTGCTTTTGCAGCAATTGGGTTTTAAAATAGGTGCAGCAACAGAAAAATCTACTTCTATTTGTTACCAACAAGATCTCTCCGGACCATTGGCATTAATTATGGGTTCAGAAGAATTAGGAGTTTCTAAAGAGTATTTAAAATTAAGTTCACATTCTTTGAGAATACCTTTAGTGGGCGAAATTGCTTCGTTAAATGTATCAGTTGCCGCTGGAATTCTGCTCTATGAAATTCATAAGCAAAGAACGATTTAAATTAATGCTGTGATTTTTTCTGAAGATAAAAAAATCCGAATTTTTTATTTAGCACTATCATTTTCTTCACTTTTATTTATTTCTGTAAGAATTTATACTAACAAAGAAAAATTGTTTGTAATTGATGGCGATGGAAGAGGTTACTATTCATACCTGCCAGCCATTTTTTTACAAAATGATTTGTCGTGGTCTAAATTAGAGGAATACTGTCCAAAGGAAAGACAAACTTTTTTAAACGATGTAAACAGTAAAAAGTTAAATAAGTATTCATTTGGAACATCTTTGTTGATGCTTCCGTTTTTTTTAATAGCCTATTTTTTATCCATTGTTCTTGGATTAAATGGTGATGGAAATAACTTTCTTTTTCACTTCTTTATCTCTATTGCTGCTTTGTTTTACTTTTTAGCTGGAATTTATTTTTCTATTCGAAGTTTGTTGCTTTTTAGCAAAAATTCAAAGGCAATTATCTCTGCAATTTCAGCAATTATTTTAGGAACTTCCATTTTGTTTTATACCTTTTTTGAATGTTCATTAAGCCACGTTTATTCGTTTTGTTGCATAAGTGGATTTGGATTTTTTACGAGTATATTCTTTAAGGAAAACAATAAAAAACAGTTGTTGATTGCTTCATTATTTCTTTTTTTGATAGTTGTAATAAGGCCATTTAATATAGTTGTTATTGCTTCAATTCCATTTTTGTTTTTCCAATCTATTAAATCAAGTGATGATTTTTATACTATTAAAAAGGTTGGAAATTATTTTGCAATTTCAGTTTTTATTGCCCTCTCAATTTTGTTGTTGTTTAATTTTTTGCAGTGTAGAACTATTGTTTTAAAAACATATTCTAACGAAGGATTTAATTTTTTTAATCCTGAGTTTTTTAATTTTTTGTTTAGCGCCAGAAAAGGTTTGTTTTTTTATTCTCCAATTTTATTGATTGCATTTATAACTACCATTGTTTTTGTAGTAAAAAAGCAATTGAAATTTAGTTTATTGTTTGTCTTTTTTATTGTTCTTTTTTATTTGTTTAGTGCTTGGTGGAATTGGTTTTATGGCGATAGTTTTGGGCAAAGAGTAGTGGTTGATTATTACTTTTTCTTTTTGTTTCCTATGACTCATTTTTTTGAGTTTGTGTTTTTATCTCTTCCAAAAAAAATAATTTTCGGAGCAACTATTTGGCTTTTGGGGATATTAAATTTAGTCCAAACTTGGCAAGTTGCTAATGGCATTCTTCCACTTGACGGTATAACATTAGAGAAGTATAATTATCTGTTTTTAAAAACGGATAAAAAATATGCGGGACTCATGGGGGAGGAAGCGATTCCATCATTTGGAAAAATTGTAGAACCTAAGTTATTTTTTATAGAAGAGAATTTTGATTTAGAAAAAAATATTTTTAACCACTCCCTAATTTTAGAGGATAAAAAAAATTTAAACAATAGAATTGCTTTAGTAGATAGTAATTATCAATTTGCATTTACTGCCTCGCATAAATTAACAAAACAAAAAATGTTTTCAAGGCTATACATAACTCTTGAATTTGACTATCTTGACGAAACAATATTAAGTGCAAAAGATTTAGTAATTGTGTTTACTATTACCGATTCCAATTCAAAAAATTTATATTACTACCCTACTATGCTAATGGATTTTCCCAATGTAACTAGTGGTTGGCACCACAGAAAATTGAGCAACGAAATAAAGGAAACTATCCAAAGTGGAAACACCTTATCTGTGTATTTTTATAATCCAAAAGGCAAAAGAATTTTAATAGACAATTATAGAATTTTAGTTCAAGGTTTAGAGTAATTAAATTTGAACTCTAATGCTTAATTCTTTTAGTTGTTTTTCGTTTACAATTTCAAAAAAATTAGGTTAAGAATAAATGCAGAGTTGAGTTATATTTCAATTAGAATTAATTCCAGCTCTTTAATTTTAGAAAATTCTTTGTCTGCGGTAACCAATGGAAGATTGTAAATTAAACTAGTAGCAGCAATAATTGAGTCAGGTAATTTTAATTTGTATTTTCGTTTTAGTTGAATGGTTTGCTCTTTTAATTTAGTACTCCATTCTATTTGAAAGCAATCATTAAGGAGTAACAAAAGTTTTGATTCCTCAAATTTTGAAAGCCCTTGAAAACCTAATAACTCAATTTCTGAAATAAATGATATGCCTAAATCATATTCTATAAAAGGTTCAACAATTTTATTTCCTTCATGTAGGTAGATAAGGAAATTAGTATCTGCTATAAAATCAATCTTCATTTTCTCTTAAAGAGGTTTGGTATTTTAAACCATCAATATTTCTTTTGAGTTTTCCAAAATGTTTAGAAAGACTTCCCTTTTTTGAAGATTTCTTTAATTTATCACTAAGAATTTTAGTAGATTTCTTTAAGTTTGATTTATCAATAACAATTGTCATGACTCACTAATTTTATTCAAATATAAATAATTATTTCATGTGGTTTATTACGTTTAGCTCATATAAAAGTATAAGATATGAAATTATTTTTTGCACCTTTTTATAAAACTTAATTTAATAGGGTGAAAACAACACGTGAAATTTATTTTGTTTGATGTAAAAATAAAGTGTAGATTAAAACTTCTTTGGACAGTAAAAACAAAGAAATTGAGGTTACTAGAGACAATAAAGGAAATAAAAGTGCAATTTGCTGAAATAAAAAACCACCAACCAAGGCTTCGCTTTTGATGGATTGCATGGTCCAAT
>CAIMMJ010000363.1 GCA_903842515.1 uncultured Bacteroidota bacterium
CAGATGGCATTTGTTGAGGAATGATTTCTGCGTGAGGAATTGAATGTATAAAATCACGACATTTTTCTGCACCATCTCCTAACAGATATACTTTTTTATAGGTAGAAAATTTTTCTTTTAATGAACCTTCATTTATAATGAATGAGGAAGTAGATTCGATTTCATTACCATTTTTATCATAAATACCCATGTACACTTCCATTCTTCTTGCATCTAGCATTGGAACAAAAACACTATGAGCAGTATCAAATTCATTTTTTAGGCCAGCTACCATGTTTTGTAAAGAATTCATGCTAATTAAAGGAATGCTTAATGCATACGCCATACCTTTTGCCGCACTAACTCCAATTCGCAAGCCTGTATAACTGCCTGGTCCTTTTCCTACGGCTATTGCGCTTAAGTCTCTTGGTTTAACTTCACTTTTATTTAATACTTCCTGAATAAAAACATGTAAATTTTCAGCATGCGTATAGCCATTATTAATCTCATTAACTTGCAAAAGCTGATCATTATCAAACAACGCAACAGAACAAACAGTTGTAGATGTTTCTAAACAAAGAAATAATGCCATGTTACAAATATAACAATGAAGTATGAATTTATATTGAGGAACAGAGTTAAATAAGCCACAAAAAAATAGGCTACCAAATTGGCAGCCTATTAAATACAATTATAAAAACAGATTAATCTAAAATGATTTTTTTAGACACTGAAGATTTTCCGCTTGTAAGATTAAATAAATAAATTCCTTTTGCAAAAGAAGAAAGATCTAGTTTAACTTCTTGATTGAATTGATTTGTATTAAATGTTTTTGTATACACTTCTTTACCTAAAACATCAGTAACTTTTAATACAGATCCTGCAAAAATTTTATCCATTTTAATGGTTACATTTCCGTTTGTTGGATTTGGATATGCTTCATAACTTGTGCTTTCAGCTAACGGTGCTAAACCAATAGTATGCATAACTGGCCCTGCATATTTCGCCATACCTCCAACACCAAGTGGTAATGAATTATCAGAAAAATTACCGCCCCAAGCATGTAAAGAATCTATAACTTCTAATTCAATAATACGCTCTGTATTGGTTGTACCAGCTTCTAAAACTGTCCAAGTTAAACCATCATCTTTAGTAACTGAAGTTACGTATTGACTTCTTGAAACAGTTAAACCAACAGATAAATATGCGTTTGTTCCTGGTACATTATCAATAGAAGTCCAGCCAATGTTATTCGTATTATTAGTTGTATTTAAGGTTGTAAATGTTGCGCCACCGTTATTAGTAACTCTAAAAACAATAGTTGGTGTAGCTGCTGTTGTTGCTGCTCCCCACACTATTCCGTTTAAAGAATCGCGGAAGGCCAACCCATAAACGCCACCTGCCATACCTGTTAATTGAACTGATTGCCAGGTTGCTCCTGTATCAGCTGAACGGAAAATTCTTCCTTTATTTGTTCCAAACCAAATATGGTGATCACCATGAGTAGCAAAAACATCAACAGTACCATATTCACCACTTAAAGGATTCGGAATATTTGCACCTGGAACTCTGCTCCAGTTAGTTCCGCTATTTGATGTTCTCCAGATTTCAAACTCATTACCTGAACCAAATGTATTATTTGGATCACCCATTGTCCAACCATTATTTACATCCCAAAAGTGAACAACATTAGGAAAGTTTGCAGCATTTCTAAACATTGCAGTATCTGCAATATTATTCCAGGTAAGTCCACCGTCAGAAGTTTTAATAATTTGTCCCGGTGTGCCGTCACCTGCTTTAGCATAAGTCGCAATAAATGCTGTATTTGCATCTACAGCACTTATGTTAGCAGGATTATACGTATTTGTATCTGCATAAAAATTTCCGCTTGTAAAATTAGCGCCGTCAGTTGTTCTTGTAAATTTTGTGTAAGTACGAGCAGGCACATTTCCGTCATAACCGATTGCCCAAACAATGTTGGTATCTACAGCAGACATGTAACGAATGCCTGAAGTTGTATCTAGGTTAGAATTTACCGGTGTCCACAATTGTGCAAAAGACATTATGGAGGCACCTAAAAAAGTTGCAGTTAGTAATTGTTTTTTCATAGTATAGATTTAATGTTTGTTTTTCAAAGATAAAAAAACGTGTGAATTTTTAACAAGTAAATAATTAACACCACTAAAAAAGGTGGCAAAAAGCCACCTTAATCAGATTTATAAAATGCAATTATCCTATTCAAATGAAGCGATTTTCTCCGATATGTATTTTCCGGATTTCAACTTGTCAACAATTTTAGAGAAACACTCGATGGTGTAATTTACATCTTCCAATGTATGAACAGCAGTTGGTATTAATCGTAAAATTATCATTCCTTTTGGAACAACCGGGTAAACTACCATTGAACAGAACACGTTGTAATTTTCTCTTAAATCTAAAATTAGATTTGTTGCTTCTGGAATGGAGCCACTTAAATAAACAGGAGTTACCATCGAATTGGTATTTCCGATATTAAATCCGGCTTTTACTAAACCATTTTGTAAAGCACGTGTAATGTCCCAGCATTTTGCACGCAATTCAGGGTGATTATTAATCATTTCCAAACGCTTTAAAGCGCCTACTACAAGTGGCATTGGTAAAGCTTTTGCAAATATTTGTGAACGCATGTTGTAACGCAAGAATTCGATTACATTTTCTGTAGATGCAATAAAACCACCGATTAAAGCAAACGATTTTGCAAAAGTTCCGAAATAAACGTCAATACCATCTTGGCAACCTTGCTCCTCGCCTGTTCCTCCTCCGTTTGGCCCCATTATACCAATTCCGTGAGCATCATCAACCAATAATCTGAAATTGTATTTTTGTTTTAATTCAACGATTTCTTTTATTTTTCCTTGATCACCACG
>CAIMMJ010000364.1 GCA_903842515.1 uncultured Bacteroidota bacterium
CATCGTCTCCTACTGTATAATTTAACCAATTGGCATCAGCAATTTCTATTTCAGAATTATTTTTTTTGCCAAAAAGTTTCCATTTATTAAATTCTATTTCTCCTCCAACTGTTTTTATATATGATTTTTTTTGTGAAGCATTAAATCCAACAGGCTCGGGTTGTAAATTGGCTTCATAAATTCCATTGCCAAAATCTTTTAGTCTAGGATTAATTGTTTGCCAATATCCATCCTTAAAAAAGTGAATACTTCCAAGAGATTTTTGAATTGTAAATTCGCTTGGATTAATTGGATTTATATAATATCGGTAATTTTCGCTTCTTTTTTCTAATTGCTCTACCCAATTACCTTCAGGAGCGTTATAGGGCATTGTTCCAAATTCCGGATGATTAAAAAACTTGGCAGTGTTATACTTTTCCCATTCGGTTGATGAACCTTTTTTTAGATCAGTAAACTTTGTATAATTAGAGACGCCTGGACTTAAACTTTTAATCTTTTCTGCTTTATTTAATTCTTCAGTAGTGCCAGCAAATACTAATTCACTGAGAACAATAAAAAGCAAAATAATTAAAGATAGATTTTGTATTTTTTTTGTTGAATTCATTAATGCCCTAAAGAAAAGTAAAACAAATTAAAATAACAACTCATATTTACAAAATTAACTAATTAGGAGAACAAATTATCTACATTTAAATTTTTTAATTTAAAACTTTTTCTGTGGTAAATTGTTGCTCCAAGTTCTAAAAGTTTTTTTCGATGAAAAAGAGTTGGATAGGCTTTATTCTTTTTCCAATCAAACTCAGGAAATTTATCGTGTAATTCCTCCATGATTAAATCTCGTTCTGTTTTGGCTAGAATAGATGCAGCTGCAATTGAAAGTATTTTTCCATCACCTTTTACAATACATTTAAAGGGTATGTTTTTGTACTTTTTAAATCTATTGCCATCAATCGCCAATACTTGTGGATTAGTTTTTAATTTATCTATGGCCAAGTGCATAGCAAGTATTGAAGCATTTAAAATATTTATAGAATCTATCTTAGCATTATCAACAATACCAATTCCAAAATCTATTGCTTCTTTTTGTATAATATCTCGCAGCAGCAATCTTTCTTTTTCTTTGAGTTTTTTTGAATCGTTCAGTAAAGGATGGTAAAAATCTTTTGGTAAAATACAAGCTGCCGCAACCACCGGGCCTGCAAGACATCCTCTGCCTGCTTCGTCGCAACCCGCTTCAACCAATGAATCTGAAAAATGAACTAGCATTGGCTTATTGATTTATTGTTTTGATAATACTGTTCCACAAAAGTTCTGCGGTTTTTTTTGAAGAAAAGTCTCTTGCCCTTATCTTACCTTTTTCTATTAAACTTACTCTAATTGATTCGTTTAAAAATAAATTTTCCATTTCTGTTGCTATGGAATTTATATCGTATGGATTTGCCAATAATGCTGCTCCATTGGCAACTTCGGGCATGCTAGAAGTATTGGAAGTGATTACAGGAA
>CAIMMJ010000365.1 GCA_903842515.1 uncultured Bacteroidota bacterium
TTAGAGTTACTGATGCATCTGGAACAAGTTTAACTTTTGATCCAACAACAGTTCCAAATTGCACTAACGATCCTTGTCCAACAATTGCAATTTCAACTTCAGCATTAGTTAATGTTTCCTGTTTTGGAGGATCTAGCGGAAGTGTTAGCTTTACTTCATCAGGTGGAGTAGGAGCAATCAATTATGTTACACAGCCCGGAAATTTAAATGGTAGTTCACTCACTAATTTATCGGCGCAAACATATACTGTTACTGCAACCGATCAAAATTTATGTGCCGGAACTTACACATTCACTATTTCTCAACCCATCGAATTAAATGCAGCAACTACATCTACTGATGCAAATTGCGGCTCATCGGATGGCACAGCAAGTATATCTGTTTCGGGTGGAACTGCTCCTTATGTTTATAATTGGACCCCAAACTTAGGTTCCGGACCAATTCAAAATAATATTTCTTCAGGTGTTTACGTTGTGCAGGTTAATGATGCTCGTTCGTGTTCTATAACACGAACCATTACAGTAAATGCTATAAATGGCCCTGTTGCCAATATTTCAAGTCAAGTAAATGTGAGTTGTTTTTCGGGTTCAAACGGAACTGTAAATTTAAATGTTACAGGAGGAAATCCTACATACGCCTATCAGTGGGCACCTTCAGGCGGAACAAATTCTAGCGCTACAAATCTAGTTGCAGGCAATTATACTTGTACTATTCGTGATAATTTGAGTTGTTTAGCAACGATTACAGTATCAATAACTCAACCTAATGAGATTCAAATTTCGTCAACAGTTACAAATGCAAATTGCGGAAGTTCGGATGGAGCTATTTCGCTTAACATAAGTGGTGGAATAAGTCCATATGCTACTGTTTGGCAAAATAATCAGTCATCAAATCCATTAATAAATCTTTCAGCAGGAGAATACAGTGTAATAGTTACTGATCAGAATAACTGTATTAAGAAAGACACTTTTCAAATTTCTACTACTGATCCATTAATTGTAGCGTTGACTGTTCAAGATGTATCTTGTGTAAATTTCAACGATGGCTCAGTGTCAATGATTGTGAGCGGTGGAATTTCGCCATATACTATTTTAACTAATCCCGGCAATATTTCAGGAATAAATCCTGATAATTTATATGCAGGTTCTTATTCAATAACTATAAATGACGCAGGTAATTGTAATTGGGATTCTACAATCATTATTACAGAACCAGCGGGTTTGAACACAAGTTTTAATATTAAAAATCCAAAATGTGGGGAGAAAGGTTTTATTGAATTTACTGTAAGTGGCTCTATACCTCCATATCAATTCTTATTAAATGGAAATTTAATTACATCTAATCAACTAACCAATTTATCATCCGGTGATTATTTAATTGAAATAAAAGACGCAAACAATTGTTCGGTTGATACACTCATAAAATTAACTGCATCAGATAGCATATCTCAAATTTTAATTCCAAATATTTTTACTCCGAATGGGGATAAAATAAATGATTTTTGGGAGTTTAAAGTAAATTGCATGTCGCAGGTTAATGTTGAATTATATAATCGTTGGGGAAATTTAATTAGTTCTTATGATGGATTGATAAAAGCCTGGGATGGAAAACAAGATGGTGCTATCGTGTCTCAAGGAGTATATTTTTATAGAATTGTTACAAAA
>CAIMMJ010000366.1 GCA_903842515.1 uncultured Bacteroidota bacterium
AAATAAACTTGGTTTCATAGAAACTCCTTACGTAAAGGTAAACAACAGCAAATTAGATTCTTCTGGAGAGGTTATTTATTTAACTGCAGAACAAGAAACAAATTTGGTTATTGCACAAGCAAACACCGGTGTTGACAAAGATGGTAAAATTGTTCAACAACGTGTAAATGCCAGAGTAATGGGCGATTTACCTGTTGTTTCGCCCGATAAAGTAAATTTAATTGACGTTGCCCCAAATCAAATTTCATCTATTGCAGCCTCTCTTATTCCTTTCTTGGAGCATGATGATGCAAACCGTGCTTTGATGGGTTCCAACATGCAAAGACAAGCCGTTCCGCTTATGAGGCCGCAAGCCCCAATTGTTGGTACTGGTTTGGAAGCAAACATTGCAATGGATTCAAGGGTTCTTATTACCTCTGAAGGTGAAGGAATTGTTGAAAACGTTGATGCAAACGAAATCATGGTTCGTTACAACAGAACTGAAGACGAAAAACTTGTAAGTTTTGACGACGACACAAAAACATATAAACTAACCAAATTCCGCAAAACAAATCAAAGTACATGTATAAACCTTAGGCCAATTGTAAGAAAAGGCGATAAAGTTACACGTGGACAAGTGCTTTGCGAAGGTTATGCCACTCAAGGTGGTGAACTTGCTTTGGGCAGAAATCTTAAAGTAGCTTTCATGCCTTGGAAAGGGTATAACTTTGAGGATGCCATTGTAATTTCTGAAAGAGTTGTTAGAGAAGATATTTTTACTTCTTTACACATCGATGAATATTCATTAGAAGTTAGAGATACCAAAAGAGGTGTTGAAGAGCTTACTGCAGATATTCCAAATGTTAGCGAAGAAGCCACAAAAGACCTTGATAGCAATGGATTAATTAGAGTGGGAGCAGAGGTAAAAGAGAACGATATTCTAATTGGTAAAATTACTCCAAAAGGAGAAACTGACCCTTCTCCAGAAGAAAAGTTACTTAGAGCAATCTTTGGTGACAAAGCTGGTGATGTAAAAGATGCATCTCTAAAAGTTCCACCTTCTGTAAAAGGTGTTGTAATTGACACAAAATTATTCTCAAGAATTGTAAAAGAGAAAAAATCTAAGTCAGAAGAAAAAGTAATTGTTTCTAAACTTGACGAAGAACACAGCCACGATGCTGCTTTACTTAAAGAAAAATTAGTAGAGAAAATCTTTGCATTGGTAAACGGTAAAACTTCAAACGGTGTTGCTAACAATTTTAAAGAAATTGTTATTGCAAAAGGAACAAAGTTTACTGTAAAGATTCTTCAGGGTGTAGATTATGCAAATGTAAATCCTACTAAATGGACTTCCGAAAAAGAAACAAACGATCAAATTAGATTATTGCTTCACAACTACGGAATTAAATTAAATGATTTATTGGGTGCATACAAACGTAAAAAGTTTGCATTAACTGTGGGTGACGAGCTTCCAGCCGGTATTATTCAATTGGCTAAAGTTTATATCGCTAAAAAGAGAAAACTAAAAGTAGGTGATAAAATGGCAGGTCGCCACGGAAACAAAGGTATTGTTGCTAGAATTGTAAGAGACGAAGACATGCCTTTCCTCGAAGACGGAACTCCTGTTGATATTGTTCTAAATCCACTTGGTGTACCTTCTAGGATGAACCTCGGACAAATCTACGAAACTGTTCTTGCTTGGGCAGGAGAAAAGTTAGGTAGAAAATTTGCCACTCCAATTTTTGATGGTGCTACTCTTGATCAAATAAATGAACTAACAGACGAGGCTAGCTTGCCTAGATTCGGAAGAACTTATTTGTACGATGGTGGAACAGGTGAGAAATTTGACCAGCCGGCAACTGTAGGTATTATATACATGCTTAAACTTGGTCACATGGTAGACGATAAAATGCATGCTAGATCTATCGGGCCATATTCTCTTATTACGCAACAGCCGCTTGGTGGTAAAGCACAATTTGGTGGTCAGCGTTTTGGTGAGATGGAGGTTTGGGCGCTTGAAGCATTTGGTGCAGCAAACATTCTACAAGAAATTCTTACCATCAAATCAGATGATGTTATTGGTAGAGCTAAGGCTTACGAAGCAATTGTTAAAGGCGAAAACATGCCAACTCCTGGCATACCAGAATCCTTTAATGTATTGTTGCACGAACTAAGAGGCCTTGCACTTGACGTTAATCTTGATTAGTAAGTTTCTAAAAATTAATTTAATTAAAGGTTTAAAAACAAATAAATGACTTTTAAAAAAGAAAATAAAGTAAGAAGTAATTTCACAAAAATTACTATCGGGTTGGCTTCTCCAGAGGCCATCCTTGACCGCTCCAGTGGGGAGGTTTTAAAACCAGAAACTATTAACTACAGAACATACAAACCAGAAATGGGTGGTTTGTTTTGTGAGAGAATTTTTGGACCTGTTAAAGATTGGGAATGTGCTTGTGGAAAATACAAAAGAATAAGATACAAAGGCATTGTTTGCGACCGTTGTGGTGTTGAAGTTACTGAGAAAAAAGTACGTAGAGAAAGAATGGGTCACATTTCATTGGTTGTTCCTGTTGCTCACATCTGGTATTTTAAATCTCTTCCTAATAAAATTGGATATTTGTTAGGCCTTCCTACCAAAAAACTAGATTCAATTATATACTACGAAAGATACGTTGTAATTCAGGCTGGTATCAAAGAAAGCGAAGAAATTAAATACTTAACCTTCCTTTCCGAAGAAGAGTATTTAGCCATAATGGAAGATCTTCCAAAAGAAAACCAAATGTTGGACGACAAAGATCCAATGAAGTTTATAGCAAAAATGGGTGCTGATGCATTGTATGATTTGCTTGGAAGATTAAACTTGGATGAATTGTCTTACGACCTTCGTCACAAAGCAAACAACGAAACATCTCAACAAAGAAAAACTGAAGCATTAAAACGCCTACAGGTTGTTGAAGCTTTCCGTCAGGCAAACGAACACATGGTTAATCGCCCAGAATGGATGATTATTAAAGTGGTTCCTGTTATTCCACCAGAATTGCGTCCTCTTGTTCCATTAGACGGTGGTAGATTTGCAACATCAGATTTAAACGACCTTTACAGAAGAGTTATTATCCGTAATAACCGTCTTAAAAGACTTATCGAAATCAAAGCTCCTGAAGTAATCTTAAGAAACGAAAAAAGGATGCTTCAAGAATCTGTAGATTCATTGTTTGACAATTCAAGAAAATCAAACGCTGTAAAAACAGAATCTAACAGAGCCTTAAAATCATTATCAGATAGTTTAAAAGGTAAGCAAGGCCGTTTCCGTCAGAACTTATTAGGAAAAAGGGTAGATTATTCTGCTCGTTCGGTAATTGTTGTTGGTCCAGAATTAAAATTGCACGAGTGCGGAATTCCTAAGGACATGGCAGCAGAGCTATACAAGCCGTTTATCATTAGAAAACTAATTGAAAGAGGCGTTGTTAAAACTGTAAAATCTGCCAAGAAAATTGTTGATAGAAAAGATGCCATTGTTTGGGATATTCTAGAAAATACGTTAAAAGGTCATCCAGTATTGCTTAACCGTGCTCCAACGTTGCACAGATTAGGTATTCAGGCATTTCAACCAAAACTAATAGAAGGAAAAGCTATTCAGTTGCATCCATTGGTGTGTACTGCATTTAATGCCGATTTCGACGGTGACCAAATGGCGGTGCATCTTCCACTAGGAAATGCTGCTATTTTGGAAGCTCAATTACTGATGTTGGCTTCTCATAACATTTTAAATCCTGCCAATGGTGCACCTATCACAGTTCCTTCTCAGGACATGGTGTTGGGCTTGTACTACATGACCAAAGGACTAAAAAGTACCGAAGACCACAAAGTAAAAGGCGAAGGCTTAACGTTTTATTCTCCCGAAGAATTAATTATTGCTTACAACGAAAAGCAAGTTGATTTGCATGCATTTATAAAAGTAAAAACTATTGTAAATGAAAACGGTGAATTAAAATCAAAAATAATTGAAACTACCGTTGGTCGTGTGTTATTCAACCAAGTAGTTCCATCTTCAGTAGGTTACATTAATGAACTTCTTACTAAAAAATCTCTAAGAGACATTATTGGAAACATCCTTAAAATTTCGGGTGTTGCCAATACTGCAAAATTCCTAGACGATATGAAAGAGCTTGGGTTTATGATGGCTTTCCGTGGAGGTTTATCATTTAACTTAGGCGACGTAATTATCCCAGTTGATAAAGATGCCATGGTTAAAAAAGCGCTTGATGAAGTGCTTGAAGTAAGTGCTAACTACAACATGGGTATTATTACCGACCGTGAACGTTACAACCAAGTAATTGATATCTGGACTCACACCAATGCAAGATTAACTCAAAAAGTAATGACTCAGCTATCTACAGATAGAAGCGGTTTCAACTCTATCTACATGATGCTTGACTCAGGAGCTAGGGGTTCTAAAGAACAAATCAGACAACTTTCTGGAATGAGAGGATTAATGGCTAAACCACAAAAATCTGGTTCTGGTGGGGGAGAAATTATCGAGAATCCAATTATTTCTAACTTTAAAGAAGGTTTATCAATCCTTGAGTATTTCATTTCTACTCACGGTGCCAGAAAAGGTCTTGCGGATACCGCTCTTAAAACGGCTGATGCTGGTTACCTAACAAGAAGATTGGTTGACGTTTCTCAGGATGTTATCATCACACAAGAAGATTGTGGAACTTTAAGAGGATTAATTGCTGTTCCTTTAAAGAAAAACGAAGAAATTGTTGAAACACTTTACGATAGAATTTTAGGTAGAACTGCTGTTGCCGATGTTTTTCATCCAAACACAGGAGAGCTATTAGTTTCTGGAGGCGAAGAAATAAAAGAAGACGAAGCTAAACTAATTGAAAAATCTCCAATTGAACAAGTAGAAATACGTTCGGTATTAACATGCGAAAGCAAACAAGGTGTTTGTAGCAAATGTTACGGTAGAAATCTTTCTAACTCAAGAATGGTGCAGAAAGGTGAGGCAGTTGGTGTAATTGCTGCACAATCTATTGGTGAGCCTGGAACGCAACTTACCCTGAGAACTTTCCACGTGGGAGGTGTTGCGGGTACGTTTGCAACTGAGCAATCTATTAAAGCAAAATATGCTGGTGTATTAGAAATTGATGAACTTAGAACCGTAGAAAGAGTAAATCAAGAAGGTACTAAAGTGCAAGTTGTTATTGGTAGATCTGCAGAACTTAGATTAATTGATAAAAACACAAAAATTGTTTTAACAACTGGTAATATTCCATACGGAGCTCAACTATACGTAAACAATGGGGCCTTTATTGAAGCAGGAACATTAATCTGTGATTGGGATCCATTTAACGCTGTAATCTTATCTGAACTTGCCGGAACTATTGAGTTTGAAGCATTGGAAGAAGGTATTACTTACCGCGAAGAGGCCGATGAGCAAACAGGTTTTGCCGAAAAAGTGGTAATTGAAACAAGAGATAAAACTAAAAACCCTGCTATACGAATTGTAGATAAAAAAGGAGAAGTTCTTAAAACCTACAACATTCCTGTAACAGCTCACATTATTGTGGACGACGGTCAGAAAATTACTGCGGGTCAAATTCTAGTAAAAATCCCAAGATCTGCCGGAAAAGGTGGAGATATTACGGGAGGTTTACCAAGAGTAACCGAGTTGTTTGAAGCAAGAAATCCTTCCAACCCTGCCGTAGTTTCTGAAATTGATGGTATTGTTACTTTTGGTAAAATTAAAAGAGGAAACAGAGAGGTTGTTGTTGAATCTAGAACTGGCGAAGTAAAAAGATACATTGTGCCTTTGTCTAAGCATATTTTAGTTCAAGAAAACGATTTCATTAAAGCTGGATTCCCGCTTTCTGATGGAGCAACTTCTCCTGATGATATCCTTGCTATAAAAGGACCAACTGCGGTTCAAGAATACTTGGTAAACGAAATTCAGGAAGTTTACCGTTTGCAAGGTGTGAAAATCAACGACAAACACTTTGAAGTAATTGTTAGACAAATGATGAGAAAAGTGCAAATTGATGATCCAGGAGATACAAGATTCCTAGAGAAACAAATGGCAAATAAGAGCGATTTCATGAACGAAAACGATGCCTTGTATGGCAAAGTACTTGTAACCGATCCGGGAGATTCTAACAACATTAAAGCAGGTCAGCTAATTAGTGCCAGAAGATTAAGAGACGAAAATTCTCAGTTAAAGAGAAAAGATCAAAAATTAATTCAGGCCAGAGAAGCTATTCAGGCTACTTCTGTTCCGGTATTGCAAGGTATTACTAGAGCTTCTTTACAAACCAACAGTTTTATTTCTGCTGCATCTTTCCAAGAAACAACCAAAGTATTAAACGAGGCTGCCGTAAACGGAAAAGTAGATCATTTGTTAGGCTTAAAAGAAAACGTAATTGTAGGTCATTTAATTCCTGCAGGAACGGGCTTAAGAGATTACGAAAAAATTGTTGTAGGTTCAAAAGAAGAATACGAAAACATCGTAATCAGCAAAAAAGAAAGAATGAAGTTAGAAGCAGAATAATTACTTCTAATAAAAACAAAAACTATTCATCTAAATCCCCTGATAATTTTTTGTCAGGGGATTTTTAATAAAAAACCAACATGGACAAAAATCAAAATCAAGAAAACCAATTGAACATCGAGTTAAGCGAAGAAATTGCAGAAGGTAATTATTCCAATTTAGCCATCATTTCGCACTCACCCAGCGAATTTGTGGTAGACTTTATTAGAGTGCTTCCAAACGTGCCTAAAGCCAAAGTAAAATCCAGAATTATTCTTACGCCACAGCATGCAAAAAGATTGATGATGGCCCTAAAAGACAACATCCAAAAATTTGAATCCCAATTTGGCAAAATAGAAGATACCGAAATGCCAGTTATTCCAATGAACTTTGGTGGACCAACTGCACAAGCATAAACATGTGGTGTAAATATCATTTATCTAGTTGGTGTGTTGGTGATAACACCAACAAAAGGTGAAAAGATTTCATATTCTTCTACCTTTTCACCCACCCCAACTTACACACCTTTTCTGTGCTATCTGCAAACTTTTGTTTTAATAGATAAATGCCAGAACTTAGAGTAGAAAAATTATAATCGTTGTTGTAATTGCTGGCATAAAAAACAATGCTTCCTGCCAAAGAATAAATTGTAAGTTCTTTTGTAGGAAATGGGGTAAGTAAAATGCTGTTTTCATTTACGTAGCCGCCGCAACTAGCGGAATCTTTGCAGGTACTTGTTTTTATACTAATATTGTTTTGCACCTGAGCACAAGTGCCATTAAATTGCTGCACCACAGCAATGTTTGTGTTTTGTTCTGCATTAAAAATTGCCGAATCTGGATAAATTTTAGTAAAACTATTAGCAGGGATAAAGGCTAGCGTACTGCCACTGTTATTGTATGTATTAATTGGAGCAATGGCAACTGAAGTGCCTTTGCACACACTTATTTCTTTGGGGAAAATTGCTAGTTCATTGGGGTTGCGAACAGTAACTGTAACGCTATCGTACAAAATTCTGCATTGGTCCATAATTAAATGATAGGTAGTGGTGGTGTTGGGGGCTGCTTTGGGCTGTGCGGCATGTATGTTGCTTAGGCCCTCTGAAGGATACCAGGTATAATCTGCTCCAGGAATTTCTGCACTACCAAGTGTTACACTATCCCCTAAACAAATATCCTTATTGCTTCCCGCACTTATGTTGCCTAATTCTGTTATAAAAACATCGTCAATAAACATTATGGAACTCCAAGGATAGCTATGTGGCTTAAATTCTTGTCTTAAATTGTATTGAGCAGTTGGGGGCCAAAAATTGCCCACAACAAAATATTGTTCATTGCCAGTGGCTTTGTAAACTCCACTTACTTTTTTCCAGCGCAGGCTGTCGTCCAAAAAAAAATCTCCCCAAACATCCGGTTCTAAGAAATATCTATTAAATACATTATTTCCTGGATTGGAATTAAAAAACTTTATTCCCGGACCATAAGAATAAATACTGGAACTATCCCCTAAATTAGCCCAAAAACCGGCGCAATACTCTTTATTGTCTTGCAATTGAATAGTAGAGCTGGCATATTCTCTACCTGCCGTATCAGTTGATAGATTTCCTACAAATATTCCGTACTGTAGAAGCAAATAATTATTTCCATTATGAGGATATTGAGTGCCACAGTAGTTTGCAGGCACTGTAGAAAACCCTGGGCAACCGTATAGCCACGGAAAAGGACTGGGAGGCCACAATAGCCAGTTAAAACAAGCAGACATTAAATCTACCGAGGCTCCAAACCATGGAGGGTGCGGAGGCCAAACAACATTCCTTATTCCTGCAGGAAATTGAAATAAGCCTAGTTCCTCACAAGACATATCTACAAATGTTGAATCGTAAGAATAAAAACGCTCAAATCCAGGATCCTCAACTAAATTTATAGGCTGAGAAAAGGCAAAATTTAAAGCCATAAAAAAAGGCAGGAATACAAATCCTGCCTTTTTTAAGAATGAAAAATTAATGTTGAACAACAAATTTTTTGGTATCAAGCACTTGGTTTTGTTCATCAGAAAATACAATAAAATACAATCCACTGTCAAATTTACGCATTATCTAAGGAATATTATTGGGTTTTAATATTTTTTCAAATCATGATATTCATTTAAAAGTTAGACAGAAGTCCATAGGCCTGTTCTATAATTAAGACCAAAAATTGAGGAAATTAATTCTCCTCCAAATAAAATTATCCTAATCAAAAAAAGGTTTATTGAAAAATAAACCTTTTTTTTGTTTTTAATACAATGAACGAAAACATAGAAGTTACAAGTTTGGTGGTTCACTTTAACAATGCACAAGATTGCATTGCTGTTGTAGAGTCTTTGCTAAATTTAAGCATGAGCAAGCATAAAATTGTGGTGGTGGACAATTGTTCCAAAGAAACAGAATGGAAGCAAGTAGTGCAAAAATTTGTAGCCAATACCAACATAGAATTGGTAGTGTCGAAAAAAAACGGTGGATTTGGTTACGGAGTTAATTATGGATTTTATTTTATGCTAAAAAAATATCCAACACTAAAATTCTTGCATGTAATAAATTGTGATGCTTTAGTTATTGAAAATAATTACCTAAATGAGTTAGTAAACGTACTTACTAAAAATGAAAACGCAGGATTAGTAGGACCTGCTGTGCTCATGGAAGATTTAAAAACTATCCAAAATACTATTTTGCCATTAACATCCTTAAAAAATGCTTTAAATTATCAAGCTAGATTTTACGGCCTTTCAAAAATTACTGATCCACCAGAAGTGCAAAAAGTAGAGTGTGTAAACGGGGTTTGTTTTGTAGTAAAAAAAGAAGTGTTTGAACAAGTAGGCGGATTTTGCGAAGATTATTTTATGTACAACGAAGAGCAAGATTTGTGTTTAAAAATTTCAAAAGCAGGAAAAGATATTTTGTATTGGTCGGGCAAAAGTATTCTGCACAAGGGCGCTATAAGGCACGAAACAGAAAAAATAAATTGGAGGTATTTCTACAACAGAAGAAATCAAGTTTTATTTGTTGCCAAACACAGAAGTTTTTTAGAAGCAGTAGTTTTGGCAAAACTTTTTATTTTTTCTAGCTTTAAAAAGATGGTGTTTAATAAAGAATCAGAAGTAAATTATTGGCGGTTTATAAAGGCATTGGTGTTGGCATCGTTTGGCAAGGTTTAAATCTTAGGTGTATAAGTACTTATTAATACTAAGCTTCAGAATAGAAACTGCTCGCTAAATTTTTTCACTTCAGAAATAAAGGCACGGTTTTTAGTTCTTGTGTTCCACTAAAAGTAACAACAAATAAAA
>CAIMMJ010000367.1 GCA_903842515.1 uncultured Bacteroidota bacterium
AACATAGCCAGTCTAGGGACCGTATTAACTGCTTCTGGGAATTTTATCAAAGTATCGTAATGTGCGCCTATATGTATCAGCCGAGCACAAAAATCAGGATCATATAGTCTATCCCACGCAGGTTCTTGTTGCATTAGTTTGTCAAGATGTTCTTCATTCTTGACCTGTTGATACAAGCCAACATTAAGAACGTCAACTTTGACATATCCAAGATCTTCTGCTGCTTCATAATCTAAACTGGCACGACCTGTGAATGGATCTGCAGGAATATCTGTAAAATACACACCGGTGTTGTGTTTGGTGTTTTTATCTTCCTTGATAATGGACGCTGCAGTATGTTCGAGAAAAGATAATGCTTGCTCTCTGTTGGCTACGTCGATATCAATGTCTGACTTGAATTTCATGTAAGCTGTAAATCTCTAATAGTTTTTTCAATCTCTAAAAATTCTTGATCAATGACTTTGTTTAAATTTAAAAAGTTAAGTTGATTTTGTTGACCAATTCTAATTAATTCTGTTTGATTACTTTCCCAATCAAAATTTAATAAATTGTTACATAATTCAACAATTTTGTCAATACGCTGACAATAATCTTCGATGTCATCGTATCCTTCGTCCCACAAGCTAGAGTAAGTCTCAAATCCCAAAGCTTTGAGATTTTTTAGGAAATGTGGTGTTCCTACAATAATAAAAGGCATACCAATAATTAAATTTTTAATTGTTTTTTCAGTTAAGAAAAATTCATTAGCCCAGTTAATGTCAGTTTCTACTATTAAATTTACATGCCCTTGATTAAATAGTTCAATTGGTAAAGTTTGACTAATACTATGATAATATTTTTTTAAAATGTGTGTATAGGGATCAAAATTCCCAGGTTCTATTTTAATAATATCACTATTACCGATACCGTTAATATCTTCGCCACTATATCGCAATAAAAAATTTTTATACTTTAATTTAGACATTAATTGTTTTACTAGATAAGTTCTTTCGGGACGAATATTACCAATTGTGCTAACAAATATGTAAGATTTTGAATTTAAAAAATTATATTTTTTGTCAAGATAATAACAAAACTTATTAGGGGTGTTATAAGTATCTGCCATCTCAAATAAAAAAAATTTATGATACATAATACGATAGTTTATCTTTAAATCATAATACGAAATATCCCAGGTTCCATTTGAAAAAATTAAATATTGATTACTCTTGTTATATTTTTTAAAAAAATACATAGAATGAATCCCTTCGGTTAAGCAATCAATTGCAATTAAAGAATTCTCGTTCTGATTAATTTCATTGATGCTGGTATAAGGATAGCACGGAATTCCAGATTCTGAATTTTCAAGTAGTGGCTTACTATTGCTCGTACTTGGTTTATAAAAATTTCTATAATCGTGCCACATTTGATACCGTTTTATTAATTGTTCAGTTAACCCACATAAACTTGCATTTATTTTTAATGTCACAGTCCTGCCGCCTTTAGTATGTGCTTGCACCATTCCACATCGGCGACGTGATCAGAAAATTTACGATTCCAATAATCAGGATTAATATAAGGCATAACCAAACCAAGGTGCTCCTCAGTAAGAGACTCAAGCCATTCAATACCGCTACCACAATTATAAACAACCCAAGGGCTAACACGACCGGTAGCAATGTGATGGCAGATACGATTACTATTACCGTACCTAAAATAATGAGCAAAATTAGCGAGATCGCTAGTTCCAGCATAGTCTTCCATCTCCTTTAATGCACGTTCAAGGGCATCCTGAACTGCTTCTTTCTTTAGATATTCTAACATCCATTCTTCATAGAATGTGTCTTTACACCAATAATCCAGTTTCTTGTTATTCTTTAACAACCAATCAACAAAGCTGGCAAAGTTTATAGCTCTAATGCTGACACAATATCTACCAAACTTTACAAACGCATTGTAATAAGGACTAGCAACAAAGTCTGCATAACTTTTAAGCTTCGCACTACCTTGTGTAGTTTCATAGAATCTCAAATAAGAACGCAAGCCAAACTGTACACCTGTTTCAGTTTCCTGCTGCCAACG
>CAIMMJ010000368.1 GCA_903842515.1 uncultured Bacteroidota bacterium
AACAAGAGCTTTCGGAGTAGTATAATGTTTATTAAATTTTCTGATTTAGAAAATACTATTTCAAAAACATTCTTCATTTTTTATTTATAGAATAAAACAATGTTTTTGTATTTCCAGAATCATCGTACGCACTAAAAATTACTCTTATTTTAATGTCTTTGAATTCTGTTTTTTCTTTTGCTAAATGCTTGAGCACCGCAAATTTTAAAGCTGAAAAGTATACAGAATTAGTATCTCCATTTAGCTCTACCGTTTGGCCAAATTTTAGCAAGTTTTCTTTTTCTAGATAGTATAAAATATTGCTTTGTGCCAACACAATTTTTGAGTCACCTGTGATTCTAAATTTTTGATGATTTTGTAAATTTGTAGAAAAGGGCTGCTGCCATTTACTCCATTTTCCATTTTTATGTTGGTAGCAAACCCACAGCTCTTTGTTTACAGATGGTGGTGGTGCAAACAATGCCCAACCTTGATTAAATAGTGGGTTGGTATAAGAAAACGAGAATGCTTTTAGCGATTTAAACACGTATTTTTCAGGCAAAGTATGCAACAACGTACATACCAAATGAAAAACAAAAAATACAATCAAAAAAAAAGCAAAAAAAAACTTTAGGTTTTTATTTATATTCATTTGCCCACAAATCTAAAATAATATTTAATTTTATTTGAAACGAAATAGCTTAAATAGCACATACAGCATTAACTTTGTAAAAAAAATAAAATGATTAATTGGCAAAATATTACTACAGCAGAGGAATTAGAAACTGTAATAAATTCTTCTTTTAATAAAAATATTTTAATTTTTAAACACAGTACCAGGTGTATTATTAGCAGAACTGTTTTAAAAAATTTTGAAGCAGATGCTAAAAATGAAACAAGTAATAATATAGATTTTTATTTTTTAGATTTATTAGAACACAGAAATGTTTCAAATGAAATTGCCAAGAGATTGAATGTAGAACATCAAAGTCCACAAGTACTGCTTATTTCAAATGGAATATGTGTTTTTAATGCCTCCCACGAAGCAATAGATTTTAAAGAGTTACAAGAAAAAATATAACTTATCTCTTGCTTTTTTTCGTTTTAAAATAAATTTCAGATTCACTTTTTGGAGGTAACAAGCCTTCTACTTTCCAGTTTATTAAATCAGAAATTACAACAGAAGATATCACTCCTCCAAATGCTGCGGGCAAATAAGAAATTGTGCCGTATGCCGATTTTTTAAAATTGCTACCGTCTGTCATCATCAACGATTCATTAACGATTCTTTCTGTAGAAGAAACAGTTTTTACACCTTGGTAAACACCCATTTTTTTTAACCGTTTTCGGACGTACGAAGCCAAATAACAAATTCTTGTTTTTGATATGTCAGTAACTTTTATTTTTGTAGGATCAAACTTGCCTCCGGCTCCCATAGAGCTAACTATTGGTATTCCCAAAAATTTGCTTGTAGCTATTAAATAGCATTTTGGAGTAATGCTGTCAATGGCATCTACTACATAATCATATTTTATTTCTTGCAGCAATGGCTCTACTTTATCAGGACTCAAAAATTCTGTTTTTACGGTTAGTTTTAGCTCCGGATTTATAGCAAGCAATCTTTCCTTCATCACTTCTGTTTTAAATAATCCGTGGGTTGTTTGCAGAGCTGGCAATTGTCTGTTTCTATTGCTAGGGTCAACCGTATCTCCATCTAAAATTGTTAGGCTGCCAACTCCTGCTCTTACTAAAAACTCTGCTGCAAAAGAGCCAACACCTCCCAAACCCACAACTAATACGTTTGATTTATTGAGTTGATCAAGTTTTTTTTCGCCCACCAATAATTTGGTCCTTCCTAACCAAGCCGTATCTTTCATTTTAAATTAATTTTATCGGCAAAAATAGTTTTTAATTTACTATGTACTTCGATGTCAATTTTATTTTTATCGACATTCAAAATTTGTGATGCTTTTTCATAAATATGTTCAATTAAAATCTCAGCATTATCTGTTTCAAAAAGTATTTTGTGCGGGTAATAATTTTTTAGAATTTCAATAGAATTACTGTTATTCAAAATAAGTGAGTTACCAAGCGAAAACACATATTTTTCTTCTACAAATAGTTTTGCTGTTTCTGTTTTTTGATTAAAACCGTGAAGGATTATTATGTACTTAAAATCATACTCATCAATTATTTTTTTTAACAAAGGGTAATGCTTCACGCAATGAATAATTAATGGCTTGTTCTGCTGTATAGCAATGTTTATTTGGCTTCTAAAAACACGTTCCTGAATAAATAGAGGTGGGCCATTAAACTTATCCAATCCACATTCTCCTATTGCCAAACACCTTGGATTTTTAGCTGCTTTGTTTACAATTTCAATAAGATTGAATTCTTCAGATTCTTTATAATACCAAGGATGTATTCCTATGGAGAAAAATCCTAAATCTGGAATGCTGTCTTTACCGGCAATTACATTATAAATAGAATTTTTATAATGGAATTCTTTGTGTGTATGAACATCCCAAAAACTTTGCATCAATTACTTTAATTCAAATTCATCAGCATCCATCCATACCGGAAAATTTTTGCGAAATTCTTTTAGCCAGGGTAAAGATATTACCCATGATTTTACTTCTTCTGCTTCTGGAGTAAATGGTAAAATATTGTCGCCCAAAACGCCCCAAATCCCTGAATCTCCGGTGTAGTTCATTCCCTTTCCATCCATTCCAATTCTATTTACGGCAGCAACAAAACTTTGGTTTTCTACTGCCCTTGCTGGTAATAATGCTTTCCATGCATTATTTCTTCTTTCTGGCCAATTGGCAACATAGATAATTAAATCATACTCTAATTCATTGTTTACTACTTTGTTTCTGCTCCATACAGGAAACCTTAAATCGTAGCAAATCATTGGCAATATTTTCCAACCTCTGTATTCTATAATTGTTTTGTTTTTACCCGAAGAGTAATATTGATGTTCGTTTGCCATTCTAAACGTATGGTGTTTGTTGTAGTACCAAATTTTATTGTTTGGCTCTGCAAAAATAAATCTGTTGTAAAAATTAGCTCCCTCCTTAACTATAATACTTCCGCAAACAGCAGCATTGGTTTGTTTTGCCATTTTTTGCATCCATCTGATTGTTTCGCCATCCATTTCTTCGTACAATGAATTATTCATCGTAAATGCTGTAGTAAACATCTCTGGTAAAATAATTATGTCGGTTGAATTTTTTATGGAATTGATATGATTTTCAATTCGTTTTAAATTCAAACTTTTATCTTCCCAATGCAGATAGGTTTGAACAAGAGTTACATCAAGATTTTCTGCAATTTCTATCATAAATAGTTGATTTAAAATTTTATTATTGGTTTATCCATTTAGTTTGAAAAGTATCAATTTTTGTTTCGTATCGCGGGGCTTTGCCCCAAACCCCATTTACTTTTTTGCCTTGATGCAAAAAAGTAAACAAAAAAAATCAAGGCTTAAAATTAAAATTGGACAAATTCTGCATCAATTTTTTTCGCACCATCAGAGCCACTCCCAAGCTATTCCTAACGCAACGTTCGCTGATGGCTTGCTTCGCCGCGGCGAATGCCATCGCTAAAAAATTGATTTGATTTGTTAGCCAATTTTAATTTAATGCCATGTTTTTACTTTAATAACTTCCATTTGCGTTCTAACTGGTTAATCCATTTTTATTTTATTCTTACGATAGTTAGTAGGATAAAGGTTTGCATTTTTAAGAATAATTTTTTGAACCTGTAAACTAATAAAACATCAGTAAAAATACTCTCGTTAAAAATTAATCCGAAATCAACACTGTTTTTTTGTCTTTTTCGTAATTTTTTATGTCGTCATCAGCCATATCGTAGAAATACTTTCGCTGCACGTCACTGAGTTGTGTATTGTTTTTTGCCGCAATTTTTATTCTAGCCATAAATACTTTGGCCTTGTAAAGGTTATCTTGTTTTAAAAGCAAAATAAAATTGTAGTATAAAAACAGCAAGTTAGAGGGATATTTGGTAACGAGTTTTGTGCAATACTTTTCTGCTTCGCTGTAGTTTTTTTTATCCAAATAAATTTTCATTAAAAAGTAATTGGCTTCTGTGCTTAGCACTACATCGTTTGTATTTGCTGCTACCTGTAAATATTTTATTCCTTGATCTAAATTGCCTTTTGGATATAAGCTCAAGTATGGAACAATAAGCGGATATGCATCTTCTGTATTTACTGTATAATAGTTATAAAGGCCACTCGACAAATAGAAATAAATGAAGTTCTCTTCTTTGCCTAATGTTTTTGTAATGTATTTGAGGCAATTGTTTATTTTTAGAATGGCTTTAAAATAATTTTTTTCCAAACCATCCATTCTTGCCCCAAAGCCATATAAACTTATTGCTTTGTAAAGAAATTCATTTTCGTTTTTAGAACGTTCTTTAAACAATAATTTTTCTGCTTCACTAAGATTTTGAGTGTATTTGTTTTTTAAAATACTATTTTTTTCAGAGATTATTTTCCACCATAGAATAGTTGATCTTGCCAATAAAATGTCTGAACTGCTGCCGGCTTCTTTTTCATAGTTATTAAGTAGGCTATCGGCGGTATTAAATTTAAAATTATAATTCTGCAAAAGTATAGCACTTAGCTTAGAGTTTCTTGCCTGGCTGGCTGCAGCCATAGCCGCATTGGAATTGGTGTTTGCGCCCAACTCAAAATGAAATAAAAGAAACAACAATATTAAAAATATTGAATTTTTACACACACTCTTTAACACTCAGTAAATATAGGGTTATTAGTTAGTAACAAAACCTTGTTAATACTTAATAAGATGTAAAAAAAAGAAATTTATATCAGAAAACAAAATCAAAAAAAATTTCATTTTTCAATTTTAGGTTATTATTTTTAGCAAAAATTTTTAAACTACATATCATGAAAAGGCTGTTTGTTCTAATTTTATTCACTTCGTTTTTTGCATTTAACAAAGTTAATGCAGCAATTGAGTCTCCTTATAAATCAGATGACTCAGTAATTGAAAATTTATTTGCAGAGTCTTCTGAAATAGAATACTCTAATTTATCAGAAATTCAGGGAATTCTTCTGCCAACTGCTTCTTTGCCGGCGCAGTTAAACGACGATAATAAAAAAATAATTGCAGGATTATTGGGAATATTTTGTGGTTCCTTGGGCCTACATAGATTTTACCTTGGACATAATCAATCTGGGTTTATATATTTAGGTGCTACATTGGTTTCTGGTGTTGCAGGTATTTTTTGTCCATTTGTGTGGGCTGTACCAAGTGTTGTGGGCTTGCTCGGATTAATTGATGGTATTATGATTTTGATTGATGAAACAGGCACCAAATACAACGACAAAAAGAAACTGATTATGTGGATGGATAAATAATTTTTTAAAACTATTTTTTGGAATTGGAATAAAATATATAACTTGGCAAAAAATTAATAAAATATAATAACAAACTATGAAAAAATTATTTCTAATCGCGGTTGCAACCTTGTTTATCGGTTCAAGTTTTGCTTCATCAACATCATCTTACATTGCAGATGATTCTCAAATCGAACAATTATTTGCTAGCTCAGAAGAAGTATCTTTAAGCTCTTCTGACGAAGCAACTGCTTTGATGTTAAACATTAATTCAGTAAATGGCGATGAGCAAACAAAATCAGGATTTTTGATCAGAGCGTTCTTTTGTGGACAATTTGCACTTCACAGATCTTACATGGGCACCAAAGGCCTATGGTGGAAGTATTTCTGTACATTAAATATTGTTGGATGTGTAGATTTCTGGGGAACAGTTTTCAAAGGAGATTCTTTCTTCTCTAAATTTAAAGGTAATGACAAATTTGTAGTTTGGAATTAGTAGTCTTTAAACACAAAATATTATTTAAAAGTGCAACAATTTGTTGCACTTTTTTTTTGCCCTTAAAATTTTACCAATGCTAGATTTTAAGATATATAATTAGTCACAAAAAAAGCCCGTGAAATTTCACGGGCTTTTCATTTTTTTTAAATTATTTAATTCTTAAACATCAACAACAGCTCAGCTATTTTTTGCTTTAGCTCCGGTCTGGAAACAATTAAATCTAAAAATCCTTTTTCCAATAAAAACTCCGATGTTTGAAATCCTTCGGGCAAATCTTTTCCAATAGTTTCTTTTACCACTCTTGGTCCCGCAAAACCAATTAATGCTTTTGGTTCGGCAATATTTAAATCGCCAAGCATTGCAAAACTAGCAGTTACGCCGCCTGTTGGAGGGTCCGTTAAAAAAGAAATGTAAGGCAATTTTGCCTGTGCCAACAAAGATAATTTTGCAGATGTTTTTGCCATTTGCATCAAAGAAAATGCTGCTTCCATCATTCTTGCTCCGCCCGATTTTGAAATAATCATCAGTGGAATTTTCTTTTCTATGCACACATCAATGGACCTGGATATTTTTTCTCCAACTACCGAACCCATTGAACCTCCAATAAAGTTAAAATCCATGCAGGCCACCATCAAATCTAATCCTTCTACTTTTCCATAAGCTGTTCTAATAGCATCGTTTAAAGGCGATTTTTTATAGGCATCTTTTAACCTGTCGGAATATTTTTTTGTATCTGCAAAATTCAAAGGGTCGCCTGATTTTATTCCGGCATTTATCTCAGTAAATTCTTGGCCATCAAACAAAATGTCAAAATATTCATGAGAACCAATTCTGTGGTGATTTCCACATTTCTCGCAAACCCAAAAATTTTTTTCGTGATCTTCGGTTGTCATAATGTGTTTGCACGAAGAACATTTGTACCATAAACCTTCGGGGGTTTCCTTTTTGTCTTTGGTGTCGGTGGTTATTCCTTCTTTAATTCTTTTAAACCAACTCATAGTTTTTTTTAATAATTAAGCTAAAGTTATTTCTTTAGTTAAATAAACATCTTGCACGGTGTTTAACAATTGTATACCTTCATTCATGGGGCGTTGAAAAGCTTTTCTTCCCAAAATTAATCCTTGACCACCGGCTCTTTTATTAATTACTGCAGTTTCTACAGCTTCCGATAAATCTGAACTTCCCTTTGATTCTCCACCAGAATTTATTAATCCAATTCTTCCACTGTAGCAATTTAATACTTGGTAGCGACACAAGTCGATGGGATTATCAGAACTTAATTCAGAATAAACTTTAGGATGTGTTTTGCCATGTTTTGTGGCTAAATACCCTCCATTGTTTGTTGGCAATTTTTGTTTAATGATATCTGCTTGAATAGTAACACCAAGGTGATTTGCTTGTGATGTTAAATCGGCAGAAGTATGATAGTCTACACCGTCTATCTTAAAACCGTTATTTCTTATATAGCACCATAAAATAGTAGCCATTCCTAGTTCGTGAGCCATTTCAAACGCTTTGGCAACTTCTACAATTTGTCTTCCACTTTCGGCACTACCAAAATAGATGGTTGCTCCCACTGCAACTGCTCCCATGTTCCAGGCATCTTTTATTGTACCAAACATAATTTGGTCGTATTTATTGGGCAATGAAAGAAATTCGTTGTGATTTATTTTTACTACAAAAGGAATTTTATGAGCATATTTTCTAGAAACGGAACCTAATACACCGTAGGTTGACGTTACAGCATTACACCCTGATTCAATGGCTAATTTTACAATATTTTCTCCGTCAAAATAAATTGGATTGGGTGCAAAAGAAGCTCCTGCACTGTGCTCTATTCCTTGATCAACCGGCAATATAGAAAGGTAGCCTGTATTTGCTAATCTGCCTGTTCCATACAAATCTTGTAAGCTTCTAAGCACCTGTGGATTTCTATTGCTGCCAATAAAAGAACTGTCTACAAAACCAGGACCAGGTTGATGAATGTGTTCTTTTAAAACTGTTTTACTTTCATGGTTCAATAGCAAATCTGCTTTGCTACCTAATAGTTCTTTAATCTTTGAGTACGACATAGTTAAAAAAAATGAAATTCAAAGATAGTACTTTCTACAAATTAGAGCTCAATAAATCTCTACTCAAGCCAATTAGTTGTGAGATAAAACCATTTTTAAATTCATACACAAGATATTTTTACGCTGTTTTTCAAATAGTTAAATAAAAAATAGAAAGTTGTTATGGAAAATTAAAATTTAGATAATCATACAAGCAACTAAACTAATTTTTTATGAAAACTTCAAAATATTTTATTGTTATGCTGCTGATAGCAGTTTCGTACATGGGTTTAATTCTTGCACAAGAAAACTCATTTTCATTAATTGAATCGGATTTTATTTCTCAGCTAAAAACAAAATCCAAAAAGTTTTTTGATGCCATTCCACAAGATAGGGTGTATGTAAATACCGATAAAACAATTTACGAGCCAGGAGAAACAATTTGGATGAGTGCAAATTTAGTGGAAGCATCCACAATGAAAGAGAGTAAAAAAAGTCAAATTCTTCACCTCGATATTTACTCACCAAAAGGAAACAAAGAAAAAAGCTTTAATCTGATTTGCAGAAACGGAAAAGCAAGCGCCGATTATTTATTAAGCCAAGACTGTGTAGGAGGAATTTATAAAATTAAAGCCTATACCAATTGGCAAAAAAATGAACCGGACAGCATATTTTTTGAGAAAGAAATAACTGTACAAGAAGTAATAGAGCCCACTTTAAAAATGACCTTAGACTTTGAAAGAAAATCTTACGGAAGTGGCGACGAAGTTATTGCAAAGCTTAAGGTTCAAAACAAACAAAACGAAGCGGTAATAAATTTTCCGTTTATTAATAATGTTATGTTGGAAGGCGAAAAAATACTGGAGCAAAACTTATCTACCGGCAATGATGGCGAAATGTACATCAAATTTAACCTTCCCAAAAAATTAAAATCAAGTGATGGAATAATAAATATTCAATTAAATTATCAAGGAAATGCAGAAAGTATTTCAAGAAGTATTCCCATTGTATTGAACGCTGTTAATTTAAGTTTTTTTCCCGAAGGTGGAGATTTAATTGCTGGTTTAGAAAACAACCTTGCGTTTAAGGCAGTAAACGAATTTAATAAACCTGTGGATGTTGAAGGACAAATTAAAGATTCTAAAAATAAGGTGGTAACAAATTTTAAAACGTTTCATTTTGGATTGGGGCAACTGAACTTTATTCCTGAAGAAGGGGAGCAATATTATGCTCAAATAACTAAACCAATTAGGATTGACGAACAATTTGTTTTGCCAATGGCTTTGAACTATGGCGTGCAAGTAAAAATAGAAAATGAAAACGAAAATAAAATAAGTGCTACAATAAACAGCACCGCAAAACAAAGTGTATCAGTTATTGCCAGCATAAGAGATAAAATTTATTTTGCTTCAAATTGCGATGTAGACAATACCAATAAAAAGTTTGTAATTTCTACAGAGTCTATGCCAATGGGAGTATGTAAGATTACAATATTTAATCAAGAAAACTTGCCGTGTTGCGAACGTTTGGTTTTTGTGAACCAAAAAAAGCAATTGTCTATTTCTATAAAAACTGAAAAAGATAAATACCTGCCAAGAGAAAAAGTAAAAGCTAACATAGAAGTAAAAGATGCCAATGGAAATGCAACTGATGCAAATATTTCTTTGGCTGTTACCAATGATATGCTGTTAAGTTTTGCCGACGATAAGCAAGGTAATCTAATTTCGGAATTGTATTTGCAGCAAGACCTGAAGGAAAAAATAACAGAGCCCAAATTTTATTTTACAGAACACCCCAAAGCAAAGAAAACGCTTGATTTATTGATGTTGACATCTGGCTGGAGAAGATTTTCGTATACACCCATAATCCAAAACCAAGTGCCTCTTATCTCATATCTTCCGGAGCAAACTGTTATAGAAGGTACTGTATTGGACATATACACAAACAAACCTTTAAAAGGTATAAATATAAAAATAGGCAACAAAGTATTCAGCACTAATTCTAAGGGTAGATTTTTTGCAAATAATATCGATTTAAGTAAAAAAACTATATTGCTTGCCAAAGCACAAGGATTTGAAGAATACAAAGAAGAACTTACGTTTTACGACAGCAATAAAACAATTTATTTAACCAATGTAAATCAAGCAAAACTAAGAGCACAAAACATTAGGGGAGCCCTGCTCTTTGAAAATTTAGTAAGAGAAGACAATGTAATGATGGCGGCACCTGCCATGAATGGTGTTGCAAATTTTAACAACCAGATAAAAGCTGTGGCACAAAAAGAAGCTGAAGGTCATAAAATAGTGAAGAGAGAAATAAAGAGAGCAAAAAACTTAGCTCCCCCAAATAAGGTCAACAATAAAAAGGAGGACGCAAAAATTGCCGCAGAACCCAAGGTAAAATTTGTGCAAAATAATTTAGTAAAAGCAAAAATGAGACTAGAAGACTTAGAACAAGATGAAGTGCAAGTAGTACAAAATAATATTACCTACCATATTGCAAGAGAGTTTCCTGTTGTGTTATACAACAATACCCAAAATCAATTAACAAGAAATGATTTTAGATCTACCCTCTATTGGAATCCAAATTTACAAATAGATGAAACAGGAAAACAGGAAATAGAATTTTATACGGGCGA
This sequence comes from uncultured Bacteroidota bacterium, assembly GCA_903842515.1. Taxonomy (GTDB): domain Bacteria; phylum Bacteroidota; class Bacteroidia; order UBA4408; family UBA4408; genus CAIMMJ01. The sequence goes on from CAIMMJ010000368.1 coordinate 10,554, forward strand.
CGATATTAGTTCATTTTGCTTTATTGCCGAAGGAATAAGTTCTAACGGTTTAGGTGGATACGCAGAAAATAAAATATTTACACAACTTCCATTTTCAATTGATGCAAAATTTCCTACCAATTTTGTGCAAGATGATGTAGTTGAAATACCTCTGATTATTACCAATAACTCCCCTCAAAAATTAATTGGAAATTTAAATGTGGTATCCTCTTCTGTGTTAGAGTGGGTAAACAAAATAAATTTTAGAAATATTGAAGTTAATGCCAACTCATTTGTTGTAATTCCTTGCAGATTCAAAGCCATTAAAGCAGGAGAAAACGAAGAATTTAGTGCACATTATTCTGTAGGAAATACCACAGATGGATTTTCTAAAAACTTTAATGTCTCGCAAAAAGGGTTTCCAATTAGCATGAGTTTTAGCGGCAAAGAAACAAATGCCAACTACACGTTTGATATAAAAAATTCTGCGCCAGGAAGCATCTCTGCTAGTGTTACTGCATATCCAAGTGTTGTTAGCGATTTGCTAAAAGGTGTTGAAGGGATTCTGCGTGAACCAGGCGGATGTTTTGAACAAACAAGTATGAGCAGTTACCCAAATATTTTGGTAAAAGAATATTTAAAAACTATGGGAATTGAGGATGCTGGGGTTTATGCAAAAGCCAACAAAATGATTGACAACGGGTATAAAAAACTGGTATCTTTTGAGACCAAAGAAAATGGGTATGAGTGGTTTGGAGGAGCCCCTGCACACGAAGCACTTACTGCTTATGGATTACTTCAGTTTACCGATATGAAAAGAGTTTACGGTGGAGTAGACAATGCTATGTTAGACAGAACTACAAAATATTTGTTAGCAAGCAAAGATGGAAATGGAGGATATAAAAAAAATCCGAGAGCATTAGATAATTTTGGCGGAGCAGACAAAGATATTACTGATGCTTATATTACCTATGCAATGGCTGCTGCAGGATTTAATGACATAGAAAAAGAAGTGAATTATTCCGAAGAAATTTCAAATAAAAGTAATGATGCCTATATTTTAGGTTTAACAATAAATACATTATACCACAATAAAAAAACAAAGAGAGCCGATGCATTGCTTAAAAAGCTATTGGCTTTACAAAACGAGGATGGCAGTTTTTCAGGAAAAAAACATTCAATTACAAGGAGCACAGGAAATGGTTTAAAAATTGAAACCACTTCATTAGCCATACTGGCAATGCTACAGGCCGAAAATAAAAACGATGTAGCGTTGAACAATGCAGTAGAGTTTGTTATAAAATCTAGAGGGGGCTATGGAGATTTTGGGAATACACAATCTACTATTATGGCTCTTAAAGCACTTACTGCTTATGCACAATATAGCAAGCAAACCAACGAAGATGGAACAATAGAATGTTACATTAACGGAAATAAGGCTGCCGAACAATTTTACAAAGCCGGAACACGAGAAGCAATATCCATAAATAATTTGGAGAAATATTTAAACGATGGGAGCAACAAAATTACGTTGAAATATAAAAATGCAAAAAATCCATTGCCCTATTCTGTAAATGTTTCATGGTATTCTACGCTACCTCAATCCAATTTAGAATGTGCTGTTAATATTACAACTCAAACAGAAAGTAAAAAAGTAGAAATAGGCCAAACTTTAAGGTTAACAGCCCTTCTAAAAAACACTACAAAAGATGGCTTGCCAAGCACAATGGCAATTATTGGTATACCAAGCAACTGCAGCCTGCAGCCTTGGCAGTTAAAAAAAATGCAAGAAGAAAAGGTGTTCGATTATTACGAAATAAAAGAGAATAAACTTTTTGTGTATTATCGCCAAATGTCACCCTCAGAAACCAAAACATTAAATTTCGATTTAAAAGCAGAGTTCAAAGGTGTTTGCCAAACGCCAGCTTCGTGTGCTTATTTATACTATACCAACGAACTAAAATGTTGGGAAAATCCTATTGCCATTGAGGTAAAATAATTAGTAGAAAAGGGGAGAATTTATTTCTTCCCTTTTTTTATTTAAAAACTAATATTCAACACATTTTAAAATTCAATAATAATTGTTGTGTTGTAATCTAAAAATACTCTTAAAGAAATCTATATCTTTGCAGCCTTATTATTTTTTATGGAAAACAATAAAAGAGTTAGATTAAGATTTGCTCCAAGTCCAACTGGGCCTTTACATATAGGCGGTGTAAGAACAGCATTGTTCAATTATTTATTTGCAAAAAAACACGGAGGCGATTTTTTACTGAGAATAGAAGATACTGATCAAACACGTTATGTTCCTGGAGCCGAAGAATACATTATTGAATCACTCAAATGGTGTGGAATTGTTCCAGACGAAGGTGTAACATTTGGGGGGCCGCATGAACCCTATCGTCAGAGCGAAAGAAAACAATTGGGAATTTACAGTAAATATGCTTTGCAACTGATAGAAAGTGGACATGCTTATTACGCTTTTGACACTTCCGAAGAGTTGGATGAAATGAGAAAACGTTTGGAAGCTGCTAAAGTGGCCGCACCGCAATACAATTCGGTAAGCCGCGAAAATATGAAAAACTCACTGGTGTTACCGGCCGACGAAGTTCAAAAAAGATTAGATGCAGGTGAGCCTTATGTAATAAGATTAAAAGTTCCTAGAAACGAAGAAATAAGAATAAAAGACATTATTAGAGGTTGGGTAGTGGTAAATTCTTCTCAGGTGGACGATAAGGTTTTACTAAAGGCCGATGGAATGCCAACGTATCATTTGGCTCATGTGGTAGATGATATTTTAATGGACATTAGCCACGTTGTTAGAGGAGAAGAGTGGTTGCCATCTGCACCTGCTCATGTTCTAATTTATAAATATTTGGGATTAGAAGAAATAATGCCTCAATATGCACACTTACCATTGCTGTTAAAACCTGATGGAAATGGAAAATTAAGTAAGCGAGACGGCGATAGATTGGGCTTTCCGGTTTTCCCTTTAGAATGGAAAGATCCTGCAACCCAAGAAATTAGTAGTGGCTACAGAGAGAAAGGATACATTGCTGAAGGTTTTGTAAATATGTTGGCACTATTGGGATGGAACCCCGGAAACAATCAAGAGATATTTACGCTAGATGAATTAGTATCCCTGTTCTCTTTTGAAAAGGTGAGCAAAGCAGGAGCAAAATTTGATCCTGAAAAAGCCAAATGGTTCAACCAACAAAACCTAAGAAAAAGTAACGAAGCCTTTCTTGCAGATGAATTTATTAAACACCTGCATACACAAGAAAATCATGCACAATTGTTTGCTCAAAACCCCTTGTTAAACGATTTAGAATACGTAAAAAATTTCTGCGGTTTAATTCGCGAAAAGGCACAATTTGTAAATGAATTTTGGAGTTTAGGAAGCTACTTTTTTTCTGCTCCAACAGAGTTTGATGCAACGGTTGTTTCAAAAAAATGGAATGCCGATGCTACTAATTTTTACAACACTTTGTGCGAAAATTGGCAAAACACCCAAGATTTTTCTGCAGCAAGAACCGAAGAAATATTTAAAGAAACAGCAACCAATCTAGGACAGCAACCCAACCAGTGGCTGCAACTTACAAGGGTTGCTATAAGTGGTATTGCAGGTGGTCCGCAATTTTTTGAATTGGTGGCATTAATCGGAAAAGAAACTTGCATAAACAGAATTAAATATTTTGTTAGCATTCAATCGTAAGCATGGTTACAAAAATTACCAAACATAAAGTTGCCGCAAAAGGAATTAGAGCTTTTGCCTATCACGGCTGCTTGCCCGAAGAAAAAAATATTGGAGGAGAATTTTTGGTTGATGTAATTGTGGAGTGTGATTTTTCTATTGCCGCAGCCACCGATGACTTAAACCTTACCGTTGATTATTGTATGATTTTTGACATTGTACAAGAGCAAATGAAAATTCCATCAAAACTTATTGAGCAAGTAGCGTATAGAATAGCAAATAAAATTGTGCAATCTGCAAAACAAGAAATTTTTGGATTAAGAGTTAGAATCACTAAAATTAATCCACCCGTAAACGGTCCAATAGAAAATGTTTGGGTAGAAGTGGAGGCATAAGTTTTATTAACTTGGCTATAAGTGCTAAATAAAACATACTTATAGCCAAACTAAAAAATTTTACTCAAAGAAAATATCCATACTAAAACTGTTTTGAATAGTACCAAAATATTGATTTTTGGCTATATCAAAACTGATAATCAAACAAATGAATACTGCTTTTTTAATTTTATTTTCAAGTTTAAAAACACCAGCTTTATGTAGTAGTTCTGCATTGTATTTTTATCTATTACAAATTGATTAATAGAAAATTTAATTTCAAAAATATTTATTATTCCATCGTTTCTATCTAAAACCAAATCTATTTTAGGTTACTGACCCAAAAGAATAAAAAAGTTTTTGAGGTAAGCACTTCAATTTAATTTATATCAACTATCTTGTTTTCTTAATTTTTTTTAACCCACTTACACAAAAAAATATACTAAATTTGAAACTCATTAAACAAAAATATTATGTCATTTGAACTACCCAAATTACCCTATGCATTTAATGCTCTAGAGCCACACATTGATGCAAAAACCATGGAAATACACCACGGAAAGCACCACCAAGCTTACGTAACAAACCTAAACAATGCTATTGCAGGAACAGATGCCGAAAAAATGAGTATCGAAGATATTTGCAAAAACATTTCAAAGTTTGGTGCTCCTGTAAGAAATAATGGCGGCGGACACTACAACCATTCTTTGTTCTGGACTATTATGGCTCCAAATGCGGGAGGCGCTCCAACCGGAGTTTTGGCTGATGCTATTAATTCTACATTTTGCTCCTTAGACAAATTAAAAGAAGAATTTAACAAAGCAGCTGTTTCTCGTTTTGGTTCGGGTTGGGCTTGGTTAATTGTTCACGATGGGAAATTAATAATAACCTCAACTCCCAACCAAGATAATCCCTTGATGGATATTGCCGAAGTTAAAGGAAATCCAATTCTTGGCCTAGATGTGTGGGAACATGCATACTACTTAAATTACCAAAACCGCAGGCCAGACTATGCATCGGCTTTTTGGAATGTTATCAATTGGAACGAAGTAGCAAGTTTATATTCAAAAGCAAAATAAAGTATCCTTTATTCATCCAAATTTGTTGCATTAGTTGGTGATAAGTTGGCAGAATTTATTTTACAGATGAAGAATTTTCTCGTTTTAATTTTTGCTTTTTTTGCCTGCACAATTTCATGTTCAGCTAAAGAATTAAAATTTGATGCCCACCAAAACATAGAGATTGTTTTAAATAACAATCTCTATGTTTCTGATACTGTTTCCACAAAAACAGTTGAAGCAGGCATTAAGGAAAATAAAAAATTAATGGCAATGGCAATAAACCTTTCTTTGGGAATGTTAGGAGCTCATCGCCTTTATTTAGGAACAAAACCGCATGTTCCTGTTTTTTATCTTCTAACTTTTGGAGGTGTTTTTTTTATCTTACCAATAATTGATTTTTTTGTTCTTACTTTTTCAAAAGACATCACTCCTTATCAAAACAACAATAAAATTATTATGTGGTTAAACCCATAGAAGTTTGTAAAAGGTTTATTTTACACCTAAAACAATTAAACTCACACAAAATAGTTTAAGATCAACCTGAAAGAAATTGTTTTTTGCATTTTATAGCATTTCCAAGTTTTTTTTCTACATTTAAACGATTTTTTAATGAACTTAACGGTGAGTATACCCCAAAAAAGATGGAAGCCAAAAACTAAAGCCGATAAAGCTTTAGGAAAAAAATTGGCCGAGTCTTTAGGCGTTAACCCGGTAATTGGTTCATTGCTAATTCAAAGAGGTATTAACGATTTTAACGAGGCTAAAACATTTTTTAGACCTTCTTTTTCTGATCTTCACGATCCTTTTTTAATGAAGGACATGGACAAAGCAATTGCAAGAATTGAATTTGCCATAGGAAATAAAGAACCCATTTTAATTTTTGGCGATTACGATGTAGACGGCACAACAGCTGTGTCTCTGGTTTATTCCTTCTTAAAAAACTTTAGCTCAAAAATAGAATACTACATCCCCGACAGGTACAAAGAAGGCTATGGAATTTCTACCCAAGGCATTGATTTTGCACACGAAAATGGTTTTAAATTAATAATTGCATTGGACTGTGGCATTAAGTCAATAGATAAGATAGATTATGCCAAAGAAAAAGGAATTGATTTTATCATTTGTGACCACCATCGTCCCGGCGATGAATTGCCCAATGCGGTTGCAGTTTTAGATCCTAAAAGAGCCGACTGCACCTATCCTTTTGACGAACTTTCGGGCTGTGGAATAGGGTTTAAATTAATTCAGGCGTTTGCAATAAACAATAAACTTTTTGCCCCAGAAGATTTCCACGATAAAATGATGGAATATTTAGACTTGGTGGCAGTAAGTATTGCCGCTGATTTGGTTCCAATTACGGGTGAAAATAGAATTCTTGCCTATTTTGGTTTGCAACAGCTCAATACTAAAAAGCGAGAAGGATTTAAAGCAATAATTGAACTATCTAAAGTAAAAAAAGAGCTTACAATTTCTGATATTGTGTTTTCTATTGCACCAAGAATTAATGCCGCAGGAAGGCTAGATAGTGGAAACAAAGCAGTGGAGCTTTTAGTAAGTGCCACAACAGAATTAGCTACAGATAGCGGAAAAGGAATTGATGAAACCAATACAGAAAGAAAAAGCATTGACTTACTTATTACTCAACAAGCATTTGCAATGATTGAAGAAGATGTTGAATTACAAACAGGAAAATCTACTGTACTCTTTCAACAGCATTGGCACAAAGGTGTAGTTGGTATTGTAGCTTCTCGCCTTACAGAAAAATACTATCGGCCAACAATAATTCTTACCGAATCTAATGGAATGGCTACCGGCTCTGCCAGAAGCGTAAAAGATTTTGACGTGTACAATGCAATAGAATCTTGCGCAGAACTTTTAGAACAATTTGGCGGACACAAATATGCCGCAGGACTTACACTTAAAGTAGAAAATGTGCCTGCGTTTCAAAAGAAATTTGAACAAGTGGTTTCCGAAACCATCAAAGAAGAAATGCTTACTCCCGAAATAGAAATAGATTCTTCTATTCAATTGAATGAGCTGGATGCAAAATTTTATAGAGTAGTAAAACAATTTGCCCCATTTGGTCCAAATAATATGAATCCTGTGTTTTTAACCACTAAGGTAAAACACAAATTAACCCTCAGAAAAGTAGGTGTAAACCATCTAAAAATGGACATCTATCAAGAAGGCTTAGATAAACCATTCCCGGCAATTGCATTTGGAATGGGCCACTATTACGATGAGTTAATGGTAAATGATAATTTTGACATTTGTTTTGCAGCCGATGAAAACGAATGGAATGGAAACGTAATTCTTCAGTTAAATATTAAAGACATAAAAATTATTCAATAGATTTTTAATAATGGAAAACCAAAGTAACCAAGGAATTTTATGGGAAGTATTTATTCAAGCAAATGCTGGTATTCCCCATAAACACGCTGGAAGCTTGCATGCTCCCGATGCAAAAATAGCTCTTATGAATGCAAGAGATGTATATACTCGCAGAAGCGAAGGAATGAGTATTTGGGTTGTTCCTTCAAACGCAATTACCGCTTCGTCTCCCGAAGAGGCAGGTTCATTTTTTGAGCCAAGCAATGATAAACCTTACCGTCATCCAACTTTTTATAAAGTGCCCGAAGGCGTAAAATACTTGTAATTTATGGCTATATTAAATACTCAAAGCGCCACTTTTGAATATGTTGTTCGCTTGGCAGACAACTGTTTAGTATTAGGGCACCGGCTTAGCGAATGGTGCGGAAAAGGACCAATACTAGAAGAAGATATTGCATTAATAAATATTTCTTTAGACCTTGTTGGCAGAGCAAGGAGTTTATATGCTTATGCCGCAACCCTTAACGATAAATATACTACAGAAGATCACTTAGCATACAGAAGAGACGTAAAAGAATTTAGAAACAGTTTGCTGTTGGAGCAACCAAATGGCGATTATGCCCAAACTATTTTAAGGTCTTATTTATTTGATGTATTTAGCATGCTTCAATTGCAGCAATTAATAAAATCCAAAGACCAAACTATTGCAGGCATTTCTGAAAAATCAATAAAAGAAGTTACGTACCATTTAGAACACAGTAAACAATGGTTATACAGGTTGGGAGATGGCACTGATGAAAGTCACCAAAGAATGGAATTGGCACTAAAAAATTTATGGCGTTTTTCTGGCAATCTTTTTGAAAAAAATGAAGTTGATGATGTTTTAATGAAAGAAGGAATTGCATTTGACATTGCTCAATTAAAATCCGAGTGGTTGGCCATCGTAGAAAAAGATTTTGCTCTTGCCACCTTAAAAGTTCCAGAAAATATGTTTTCTCAAACGGGTAATTTGCAAGGTGTTCACACAGAACATTTGGGGTATTTGCTGGCCGAAATGCAATTTTTGCAAAGGGCTTATCCAGATGCTGTTTGGGATTAAAGTAAGTTGTTGAGCTGATAATAAATACTCGCTGTTAATGAGCTAAAACTTAAGTTGCTCAATTCTAAAAGCTGCAAAACGCTAGCACAATACAATAAAAATGCACTGGTAGACAAACGAAAATACCTTTTTATTTTCTAAAATACAGTGCAATGGTTAATTCATTACAAAAAATGTTTAATGAACCGTTTTAGGTTCCATTGTATTTATAATATTGGTAAATTCTTCTGGATCTTTAAATACGTGGATGTTTGAAGGGCAAACAATTTTTTGATTCGCAAATTGGTAACCCGAAACTATTATGTTAGAATATGGAAAAGAGTCAGAAAGAGTATTTAAATAAGATTGCAGAGATTGGTGAGTTAGTGTTGCCGTAATTATCGTAAATAAATATTCTGGTTGATGAACTGCATAAACCTTTTGCAAGTCTTCAAAAGGAACAGATTGTCCAAGGTAATAAGATTTGAAGTTAAACTCCCTTAAGCGATAATGATAATACAACAGACTTATTTCATGTAGCTCGTTCTCTGGCAAAAAAAGCATAAACTTAGATTTGTTTACATCCCCGTGCACCAATTGAGCATCAATTGCGGAAATTAGCTTTTGTCGGATTAAATTTGAAATAAAATGTTCTTGGGCTGGATTAATTGAATTTGTAATCCATAATACTGCTATTTTCTTTAGGAAAGGATAAATGATATCATTTATTGTTTTATCAAATCCTATTTTTAATATGTTGTTGGAAATGGCTTTTTCAAACCTTTCCTCGTCCATATCTACCATTGATATTACTAAGTTGTCTATCTGAAAATTACTGGCAAATTCCGTTTGGCTTAATTCATGAACAGCGGCATAAATTTCATGAGATTCCATTTCGGCAATCCTAGAAATTTTTACACCATTACTGTTCAATAAGCTGATGTTTAACAACATTCTTAAATCACTGTTCGTGTAGGTACGGATATTTGTTTCTGAACGACAAGGTTTAAGAATGCTGTATCGTTGCTCCCAAATTCTTAGTGTATGAGCCTTTATACCTGAAATTTGCTCTAAATCTTTTATAGAATATTTCAACAACTCTTTTTCTGTGGGTTCTTGCATCTTTCTTTTGCTGTAGTATTTACAACATAACGTAAATCATCTTTTTTTGTTTAAAAGAGTTCCATTAAAAACCGAATTTTTTTAAACAATTTAGATAACGCAGTAGGAAGAAAATTTTAGTTACTGAACCATTTAGTGTAAATGATTTGTTGTTGACTAGTTTTTTGAGCAGGATTAATAATTTCGTACTTTATTTTTTGATTAGAATAAATCACCTTAAATGGAATTTCTAATTCTTTTCCATTTCTAATAATTTTTAGTTTGCTTTGGCTGCCTTCAGCTAAATATTCTCCATTATCGTTATGTATACTCAAGTAGATGTCTTTTTTATAAAATTTATCTCCTTTTTTAATTCCTAACTCTTTTGCCTGACCTGCTTTTTTTACTTTAACAATAGGATTACTAGAGATTGAAATTCCTTTTTTTATTTTAACTCCTTTCATTTTATCTATTGAAAGTGGTGCATTTTTATTTTCGTTTCTGTAATACTTTATACCGGCATAATTAAAAAAACTTCCATAAGGAATAGAATCATTTCCATCAACATATTTGCTAAAAAAGTTGGATAAGTCTACATCAGAGGCTTTGGAAAATTCCGAGAAAAATTCTTCATCGTCAAAGCTCTTTTCTTTTCCATATTTATCTATTAATGTTTGTATAACATCTCTCAATGTTTTTTTTGAATTGGTAGAATTCATAATTTCTAAATCTAGCATTGCACAAATAGCTGCACCTCTTTCATACACCTGCCCATACTGCTTTTTATAAGGATTTTCTAAAACATTTTTACTCATTTTAGTAAAGCTCATTTTTTTATATGGAAACTTTTCTCCTGTTGCAATTTTATCATTTAGCAAAACATTGCGTAGATATTTATTGGTGTCTAACAATCCATTTTTTGCTCTAATAATTCCTGCAAAATATTCTGTTGCCCCTTCGTACAGCCATAAATGTTTACTCATTTTGGGAGCAATAAAATCAAATTCTCCAATTTCTTTGGAATGCAAATTCAATGGCGTAACAATATGCATAAACTCATGAATTGCAGTAGATTCAAACATGTCTAAATAAAAAGTTTCCCGTCCAAAATTTGGTAAATAATAAAAAGAACTTTGGTTGTGTTCTAGTGCTCCAAATCCTTTCCCCAGTAATTTTGGTAGAGCTTTTAATGCTTTAAATAGAGAGATTTTTTCTGCTTCGGTATCAATTCCTAAGTTAGAGTAATCTTTTATATAAATTAAAAAAGTATAGTTCTCTACCGGCAATTTGCCTAGAAATTTTTCTATGGCTTGCATGCTTGGTTTTAGTTTATCGTATATTTTATTGGCAACTTTTTTTCCGTTTTCATTAAAACAACTTATGGTTACTCTGGTATTGCTAACTAAAAAAGAAATTGTATCGGGCTCACAAAATAAAATAGGATTGTCTATTAGTTTTTGAAAATCTCTAACAACAAAGCTTTGTTCGTTTTCTGTATATGTTCCAATTAATGAAGTGGAACCAAAAATATTTTTTTCTTTCAGTATTTTTAAATTTATTGTTGATTCTCTTTCTCCTTTAATATAGCCAAAAAATCCTCCTGCGTTTATCACAGAAACATCTTGGCTTAGATGGGTTCCTGCAGGTTCAAAAATTGGATTTTTTTTAGTTCTATTCTTCCACGAACCTTTTACCAAATATTCGATTTTAGAAATAGAAATTGCAGGAAAAATTTTAAAAATATTTTCGTTTTGCTTGATTACTTTTAGCTTTTTTCCTTCTTTGTCGTATGCAGTAAATTTTTCTATGTACTTTCCATAATCAAGAGTAGCATAGGTTCCTGGAATTGTTTTTGCAAAAACATAAAAAATAGTGTCTTTGGAAACTTCGGAAATGCTAACCGTTACTTTTGCTTTTTGGTTAATTAGATTTTTTAAATCTAATTGATAACTTATTTCTTTTGCACTAACTGCATTAAAAATAAGTATAAATGGCAGAATTAATTTTTTAAATTCCATATCTCTATTTTAAACCCTTTCTTTCTTTCCACTGTTGATTAAACGATTTGGAAACAGCTTCAGGAAAATCTCTTCTGTTCCCCCAATCTTTTCTAAAAAATTGCTTAAGCATAAAGTTTTTTACTTTCTGACCTTTCTCCATGGCGCTTCTTTTGAGCATTGCTGTTTTCCAAAAGTAGATAGATATATTTTCTTTTTTAGAGGCGTTTCCTTTTTCTACATAGTCTCTTCTGTTAAATTGCAACATCCTTGGAATATCAATTTTAACAGGACAAACGTCTTTGCATTTTCCACACAGGGTTGATGCATAGCTCAAGTGTTTATAGTCTTCTTCGGTACTAAGATAAGGCATTACAACGCTGCCTATTGGTCCTGAATAAACAGCATCATAAGTTTTGCTTCCTACCAATTGAAATACCGGACATACATTTGAACAAGCGCCACAACTTATGCAAGCCAATGCTTGACGCTGCTCTGGTTGTGCTAATAGTTCTGTTCTTCCATTGTCTATCAAAAATAAAAATACTTCTTGCGGACCTTGTGATTCATTGGCTTGTTTTGGTCCGTTAATTATATTGGTGTAGGCTTGCGAAGCTGTTCCAAAAGCATAGGAAGAATAAAGTGTAGAAAATAAATCTATATCGTTTGTTTGCGGCAATACCCTGTCTAGAGAGGCTAAAAAAACTTGTGTTGATGCTTGTTGCAAAATTCTTTGTTCTTTTTCATCATTTCCAATAGTTACAATTGAGCCAGTATCTGCAACAATAAATTTTGCTTCTGAAACAGACATGGAAAATGGCTCGTGACCAAAAATTGTAATTTTTTCTTTGTTTAGTGAGTGCTCAATATTTACTTCTTTAACTAATGGCGATTCTTTTAAATAAACAGATTTTATGTTTCTTTTGCTCACTATTTTTACCAATTCAGCACCCACTTCTTTTTCACTAGAAGCCCAAATTATTTTACCTCCCTTTTTACTAAATTCACTTTCAAATTCTATTAAATATTTTTCAAGATTTTCTATAGTTTTTTTTCTAATTGCAGAGGCTCTTGTTCTTGCCAACTCTAAGTTAGAGAAAATTGTAGAAGTGTTTTTTAAATTGTTTTGAGTTTGTTTTTCTAATAAAGCCCCTTCGTTTCTTTGTTCATCTAAAAAAACTTTGGACTCTGCCTGCTCCAAAAAACTTTCGTATTGATTCATTATTTTAATAAATTATTTATCAAAACTATTCAATATTTGCTTTTAAAAGAGTGCAATGAATTAAGTTTATAAACATAGATTGTTTATAACGAACAAACCCTAATTTCTTACTTGAAACCAGGGTTTGTTGTGTTTTTAATACTATGATTATCTAGGCATAAACATTTTTTAGTCCTCTAAATGGAGTTTTATGAAAATGTTTAGGGTCTTTTACTTTTTCGGGATATTTAATGTGGTATTCAAACTCTTCTCTAAAATGACGAATAGCAGCAGCAACTGGCCAAGCGGCAGCATCACCCAAAGGGCAAATGGTATTTCCTTCTATTTTAGATGCTACATCAACCAATAAATCTATGTCATGCATTTTACCGTGTCCGTTTTCTATTCTATGCAGTATTTTTTCCATCCAACCTGTACCTTCTCTGCATGGGCTGCATTGCCCACAACTTTCGTGATGATAGAACCTAGAAAAATTCCAAGTGCTTCTAACAATGCATGCCCTTTGGTCGTAAACAAAAAATCCTCCTGAACCCAACATAGACCCTGTTGCAAACCCTCCATCCGAGAGAGATTCATAAGACATTAACCTTGTTTCGCCGGCTGCAGTTTTTAGCAATAAATCTTTAGGTAATATTGGAACAGAAGAACCTCCCGGCACGCAAGCTTTAAGTTCTAAATCATTTTCAATTCCTCCGCAATATTCATCGCTGTATATAAAATCTTCTACACTTATTCCCATTTCAATTTCATAAACTCCTGGTTTTTTTATGTTACCACCGGCAGAAATTAATTTTGTACCTGTTGATCTTCCAATTCCAATTTTTGCATATTCCTCTCCTCCTAAATTTACAATTGGCACAACAGCAGCAATAGTTTCTACATTATTTACTACAGTAGGACAAGCATACAACCCCGCAATAGCCGGAAAAGGCGGTTTCATTCTTGGATTTCCTCTTTTACCTTCTAGAGATTCTAAAAGAGCAGTTTCTTCTCCGCAAATGTATGCACCCGCTCCCGGATGAACATACAAATCTAAATCATAACCAGAGCCTAAAATATTTTTTCCTAAAAACCCGGCGGCGTAAGCTTCAGCAATTGCTCTCTCTAAAATTTTTACCAAATAAAAATATTCCCCACGTATATAGATGTACGAAGTGTTTGCACCCAGTGCAAAACTGGCCGTAATCATTCCTTCTACCAATATATGAGGATTTTTTTCCATCAAATATCTGTCTTTAAATGTTCCGGGTTCAGATTCATCAGCGTTGCAAACTAAATATCTTGCAACTCCTGCTGGTTTAGCCAAAAAACTCCATTTCATTCCCGTAGGAAATCCTGCTCCACCTCTGCCTCTTAATCCAGATTTTTTTACTTCCTCCACAACCTCATCAGGCGACATTGTTTTTATCGCTTTCTCCACTGAGCGATATCCACCCATTCTTCTGTAAACTTCGTAGGTATTTATTCCTTCTATATGATCGTGTTCTAATAATACTTTGCGTCCCATTATTGCTAAAAATAATTTTTCGTAATTAATTTTCTCTAAAAAAATCGTTGCTTACATATACTTGAGCTTGATTTTGCTCTTTTAAACTGGAAATAATTTCATCCACAGAATCTGTTGTTAGATTCTCGTAATACTTATGTCCACATTGCATCATTGGAGCGGTGCCACAAGAACCCAAACATTCCACCGTTTTAAGTGTAAACATTCCATCCTTGGTAGTTTCGCCGTCTTTAATACTTAATTTTTTTTCTATGTATTGAATTATATCTTCGCTTCCTTTTAACCAGCACGGCGCTGTTCTGCAAACCTCAATTAAACATTTTCCAACAGGTTTTAAGTTAAACATAGAGTAGAACGATGCAACCTCGTAAACTTCTATTGGCTTTATGTTTAAAATGGATGCCACATAATCCATGACCTCAGCACTTAACCAGCCTCCAAACTCTGCTTGAGCCAAATGGAGAATGGGTATTAAGGCAGATTTCTGTTTGCCTTCGGGATATCGCTTAATCAACCTTAGAGCTAAATCATAGGTGTCTTCGCTGAATTTTGCCATATTTTGTGTTTATGGATTTTTAAATTTTACTTTGGAGCGTAAAAATAATACAATAATCTTAAAAATAATCAGCTTTTGTGGCTATTTGGTTCTCTAAAACAAAATAATTTTAAAAAAATGGAAGGAAATTTAAGAAAAATGAAAGTTAGTTGTAACACAAATTCTATTGATTATTCATTAAAATTAGGAGATACAAGTATTTTGATGAACGAACAAATAGGCAAGAACATTAAAATTTCTTTTGATGGCAAAATAAATTGTGTGGTTTGCGGGAGACTAATAAAAAAAGTAGTTGGACAAGGATTTTGTTATCCATGTTTTACAAAAAGCGCCGAAAATTCCGATTGTATTATTAGACCCGAGTTATGCAGAGGGCATTTGGGAGAGGGAAGAGACCCTTTATGGGAAAAGGAAAATCATGTTCAACCACACGTTGTTTATTTGGCAAACAGCAGTGGTTTAAAGGTGGGTGTTACCCGTTCCTCACAAATTCCTACACGCTGGATTGATCAAGGAGCAAGTTCTGCAATAATTTTAGCAGAAACAGAAAATAGATATTTAGCCGGCACAATTGAAGTTGCATTAAAAGAACATTTTGCCGATAAAACTGATTGGAGAAAAATGCTCAAAAACGAAACACTTTTTATTGATTTAGTAAAGGAAAAAGAAGAGGCAGAATTCCTTTTGCCAATTCACCTATCAGGCTATTTTAGTAATAATAACACTTTGTATAATTTTAATTTTCCGGTCTTAAAATATCCAGCTAAAATAACTTCATTTGGACTTGAAAAAAATCCAGTTATTGAGGGAGTATTTAATGGGATAAAAGGCCAGTATCTCTATATAGGAGATTCAGGAGTGATTAATATAAGAAACCACAGTGGTTATTTTGTGAATATTGAATTTAATTAAAAAAACGCTTTTAGCCTTTGCGAAGTATTGTGTTTTCATGAAAAAGTTTAACCAAACTTTCATCCTCCATTTTTCGCATTAACTTTTTTTCTTCTTGTCTTTTGTC
>CAIMMJ010000369.1 GCA_903842515.1 uncultured Bacteroidota bacterium
GTTCTTTTAAAAGGGTTCTAAAAAACAAACTATCCAAAAGCAAACATAAAACGTTTACTAACTATAAACCAGCATATTAAACTCTTAACTTAATGACATTGGGCAAAGCCCAATTGAAAAAATTACAAAACGACTTTTTGAGGCTCAACTATTTAGATGATGTGAATTCTTTAGGCGCAGATTGTTTAACATTGCATAATTTTTTAAAATTAATAAAGTTGATGTAGATTCTATTCTTTTCATCAACAACAAAATTTAATTCATATTTTTAAAATCTCAAAATTCATATCTATTCAAGCCCTTAATTTGAACTCTAGATGAAAAAAAATCTTATTCCAAATTTTTTAATACCGGGAGATACTGTAACAATTATTGCTACTGCCCGCAAAGTAAACAAAACAGAAATTGAACCTGCCATAGAATTTCTTAAACAACAAGGATTTAAGGTTATTCTTTCTAAAAATCTTTTTAAAGAATGTAATCAATTTTCAGGAACAGATAAACAAAGAGCAAGTGATTTGCAATTAGCACTAGACAATCCCAAAATAAAAGCAGTATTTATTGCAAGAGGCGGTTACGGAACTGCAAGAATTTTAGACCAATTAGATTATTCTATCTTTAGTAATCATCCTAAATGGATAATTGGATTTAGTGATATTACCTCTCTTCTAATGGATATTTATGAAAAAACAAAGATTCAAACTTTGCACGGACCAATGCCTTTAACGTTCAATTGGGATAAAACTTCATTGCACCAAACAATTTTAGCCTTAAAGGGGAAATCAATAAATTATAACATACCAAATAAAAACAAGTTAAATAAATTAGGAACAGCCAAAGCAGTTTTAATTGGCGGAAACTTATCTGTTTTGTATTCAAATAGCTCCACAATAAAAAAGACTTTTTCAAAACCCTACATACTATTTATAGAAGATCTAGACGAATACCTATACCATATAGACAGGATGATGTTGGCACTTAAAAGAGCTGGATTCTTAAACAATATGATTGGGTTGGCATGTGGTAGCTTTTCTCAAATGAAAGACAATACTATACCTTTTGGACTAAGTGCAGAACAAATTATTAGCTCTTACCTGCCTCCTAGCTGCACTGTTGCCGCGTTTGACTTTCCTTCGGGACATCAAAAAACTAATTGGCCAATTAAAATAGGAGCAGTTGCATCGTTAACCGTAACAAAAAAAGAAGTAAACTTTTACCAACCCTAAAACCAAAAAATATCAAATTCAAACCATTTGGTGGCTTAATTGTGCCTCAAAAGAAATTTTTGTTTGCCTCAATTGCACAATTTGTTAATTTTGGATAACAATAATTTAGCAATATTTTAAAATAAACAGAACTTAAAATTAAAATAAATTTACGAAAGATGAAAAATTTAACTTGCTCAAAAATAAACCCTAAGCATAAACCTAAGCAACAAATATCAACTTTAACACATAAAATTGAAAAAGAAATTTGGAACTGAAATTTTTTTCTTTATAACTTTACGACCTTAGCAATGATTAACATTCCTTAACCAATACTTCAAGCATGTTGAGAAAACTCTACTCTACTTTTTTACTTCTTACCCTTACTACTGTTGCCGTTCTGGCACAAACAGGTGATATGAAAGTAACCGTTATTGACGACAAAACCAATGAAACTATCCCCTTTGCAGGCGTGGTTGTTTTGTCTAAAAACTCACAGGTTGGCTCCGGTACAACCGACATTGATGGAAATGTAACCATCAAATTACTTCAACCCGGAAAGTACAATGTAAAAGCTACAATTTTAGGTTATCAACCTCTAGAAATTGCAAACGTTGTTGTAAACGAAGGTAAAACTGCTTATGTTTCGTTAAAAATTTCGTCAACAGTGGTTCAAGGAAAAGAAATTGTAATTCAGGAGTATAAGGTTCCACTTATTGATCCAGAAACAAAAGTTTCCAAAACAGTAACCCGTGAGGCTTACCAAGCAATGGCTGCCAAAAACCCAACCAATGTTGTGGCTCAGGCCGCCGGGGTTTTCCAAAAGGACGACAATGCTTCAGTAAATATTAGAGGTGGTAGATCTGATGTGGATAGAGAAGGAAATTCTACGGGCGAGTCCTCTACAAAGGTTTTTATTGATGGTGTAAGAGTAATAGGAGGCGGTGGAGTTCCACAGCAAGGTATAGAGCAAATTTCAGTAATTACAGGTGGCGTGCCTGCAGAATTTGGAGATGCAACAAGCGGTGTAATTAATATTACCACAAGAGGGCCTCAAAGCACTTATTTTGGAGGTGTTGAAGCAATTAGCTCTCAACCATTTGATAAATTTGGTTACAACTTTTTGGGATACAGTATTGGTGGTCCAATTTTAATGACAAAAGGTACTGAAGACAAACCAAAAAAACCAATATTAGGATTTATTGCTTCTGGTGAATTTTCTACTGAAAAAGACGACAACCCATCCGCAGTAACTAATTGGAAAGTAAAAGATGATGTTCTTAAAAACTTACAGCAA
Organism: uncultured Bacteroidota bacterium; assembly: GCA_903842515.1. Lineage (GTDB taxonomy): Bacteria > Bacteroidota > Bacteroidia > UBA4408 > UBA4408 > CAIMMJ01. The sequence continues at coordinate 2,503 of CAIMMJ010000369.1, forward strand.
AATCCTTTAAGGCCCGCTCCTCAAGGTGGTGTGTTTAGAAATGCAGAATTTATTTCAAAAGCCGACTTAGAACCTATTGCATTCAGGCAAAATGTTCGTTCAAATGTTATTCGTTTCAATGGTAAAATAGACTTTAAGCCAACCGAACAAATTATTGTAACTGTTGGGGGAAGTATTGACTACAACAAAAAACATGATTTTATTAGGGATTACGCTTTATTTAATCCTTCTAATAATCCTGAGAAAATTAACAATACCTGGCGTTTGTATGGTAGATTAACCCAAAGATTTGGGAATCAAGCTACCAAGGATGAAAAATCTTCCTCTACCATTAAAAATGCTTATTATACCATTCAAGGTAGTTTTACTAAAGTTCACAACGTAACGCAAGACGATACTCATGGAGATAGGTATTTTGATTACGGTTACATAGGTAAATATGAAACCTTTAAAGACAAAATCTATGCTTTTGGATACGATACAATAGCAAAAAGAAACGGCTTACTTTTACAAAGTTTAGATGTTGACACCCTAGTAAGGTTTACACCGGATACTCTTACAAATCCTGAAGGAGCAAGATATACTCAACAATACTATTCGTTTTTCCAAAATAATGGTCCTGCAGGTTTGTACGACAATTTATTTAATATCCAAAATGGCGGTGGATTAAGAAATGGCGATAGACCAAATAACATTTATAATTTATGGTATAATACAGGAAGGCAGTACAATGGTTACATAGTTGACGATAAAAATCAAATCCGACTTACTGCGCAGTTTTCTGCCGATATAAAAAACCATAATATACAAGTAGGTTTTGAATACGAACAAAGAAATGAAGCTTATTACCAAGTTTCTCCAATTGGCTTATGGACTCTTGCCAGACAACTTGCCAACAATCACATTACCCAACTAGATTTTGCCAATCCTAAACCAGTATTTGAGAATGGTTATTACCAAGGTGTTATTAATTACGATAGGTTGTCCGTAGATACTCTCTACACTGGGTTTGCAAAAAATTACCGCGAAAAATATGGTATTGACAAAAAACAATTTTTAGACATCGACGCTGTTGATAAAAGTACGCTTAGCCTAGATCTATTTTCTCCAGATGACTTATTAAACAATGCTTCCCCTTCCTATATCAATTATTATGGATTTGACCCAATAACTGGCAAAAGGCAAAAGAAAAGATCAGAATTTCAGGATTTCTTCAAGAAAGATGAAAATGGGGTAAATCAAAGATCAATAGATGCATTCAGGCCAATTTACATTGCCGGATACATTCAAGATAAATTTGACTTTAGAGATTTAAAATTTAATGTTGGTTTAAGGGTAGACCGTTTTGATGCCAATCAAAAAGTACTAAAAGATCCTTATGTTTTTTACGAAACAAAAACAGTTGACCAAGTTTCCGCTCTAGGAAGTAATGAAATTGTTCACCCCGATAATATTGGAAAAGGCTATGTGGTGTATGTAAACAAC
>CAIMMJ010000370.1 GCA_903842515.1 uncultured Bacteroidota bacterium
ATTGACAATTTAAGGTACGATCAATGGAAAACCATAAGCACGCTTACCAATGAATTGTTTAAAATAGAATCAGAAGAAATGTATTATTCCATTTTGCCCACTGCAACTCAATACGCCAGAAACTCATTGTTTGCAGGCCTAATGCCAAGCGAAATAGAAAAAAAATATCCTAAGTTGTGGGTTGGCGAAGAAGACGAGGAAGGAAAAAATTTGCACGAAGAAGAATTGTTAATAGAAAATTTGCGGAGGATGGGAAAAAACTACAAAGTTTCCTACAACAAAATTACCAACCACAATGCAGGTAAAAAACTTTCCGAAAATTTATCAAACCTAAACGGAAATAAGCTGAACGTTATTGTGTATAATTTTGTTGACATGCTCTCTCATGCCAGAACAGAAATGGAAATTATCCGAGAACTAGCTGACAACGAAGCGGCTTATCGTTCTATCACAAAAAGTTGGTTTGAGCATTCTCCCTTGTATGATATTTTAAAGGAACTTGCTCACAAAAAAGCCAAAGTAATTATTACAACCGATCACGGAACAATTCATGTAAAAGAGCCAAGCAGAGTAGTTGGCGATAAAAATACCAACACCAACTTAAGGTATAAAACAGGCAGAAGTTTAGAATTCATTAAAAAGGATGTATTTGAAGTAAAAAATCCGGCTGATGCATTTCTGCCTAAACAAAATATTAGCTCCAGTTATATTTTTGCTAAGGAAGATAAGTTTTTTGCTTACCCCAACAATTATAACCACTATGTAAGCTATTACAAAAACACATTTCAGCATGGCGGGATATCTTTGGAGGAAGTTTTAATCCCTTTTATTGTACTTTCTCCAAAATAAATAGGTTTGATGTTGGATCTAAATTATACTTCTTTGAGTGATTTACCCCAAGTTGCACAACATATTTGCAGCAATTATCCTACTCAAAAAATAGTTTGTTTTATTGGTGAAATGGGATCCGGAAAAACTACTCTTATAAAAGAAGTTTGTAGATTTTTAGGGGTGAAAGAAAATGTGTCAAGTCCAACCTATTCTATTGTGAATGAATTGTTAGATGGTAATGGAAAACCTATTTATCATTTTGATTTGTACAGAATAAAAAGTACCAAAGAACTTTTTGATATTGGATTTGAAGAATATTTATTTTCTGGAAATTTGTGCTTGATAGAATGGCCTCAGATTGCAACGCAATACTTAGATGAATTTTTAGAAATTTCCATAGATAAAATTGATGATGCAACAAGAAAAATCAGCTTGCAATTAAAAAAAATAAATTAGTTCAAGTTCAATTTACTCAAGTAGAGCAACTATTTTTAAAAACGTACTATTTTAACAGTTAATGTTTTATAATCTCTAAAAAAATTTCCTTTAGAACTTTCCAAAAAATTGTATTTTGCGGTTTATAATCAATATGCAAGTTAAAGTCATAAATAATTCAAAATATCCTTTGCCAGAATATGCTACTTTGCAAAGTGCTGGAATGGATTTAAGGGCAAATATAAGTGAAAGTGTTTCTTTAAAATCACTGTGTAGAGAACTAATATCTACTGGAATTTATATAGAATTGCCCAAAGGTTATGAGGCACAAATAAGACCAAGAAGTGGCTTGGCGTTTAAGAATGGCGTTACAGTTCTTAATAGCCCCGGAACAATTGATGCCGATTACAGAGGCGAAATTAAAGTGTTGCTAACAAATCTATCACCCAATGAATTTATTATAGAACCCGGTGAAAGAATAGCACAAATTGTATTTTCTAAACACGAAACAATTTCTTGGCAAAAAGTTAATGAGCTTAATGATACAACAAGAGGAGCGGGAGGCTTTGGACACACAGGAATAAAATAAATTTAAAATTTAAACCGTAAAGAATGAAATTAATAATACCAATGGCAGGTATGGGCAAAAGAATGAGACCTCATACTTTAACAGTTCCTAAACCACTCATTCACGTTGCCGGGAAAGCCATAGTGCAAAGATTAGTAGAAGACATTGCTGCAGTGGTTGACGAAAAAATTGATGAAATTGCTTTTGTAGTTGGTCGTTTTGGAGGCGAAGTAGAAGAAAATCTTTTGTCTATTGCAGATTCTTTAGGAGCCAAAGGAAAAATATGCTATCAGGATTTACCTCTTGGAACTGCTCATGCCATTTTATGTGCCGAAGAAACTTTAACAGGAAAAGTTATTGTTGCATTTGCAGATACATTGTTTAAAGCTGATTTTAAATTTGATCAGGAAAACGATGGAATAATTTGGGTTCAAAAAATTCAAGATCCATCAGCCTTTGGTGTAGTAAAAGTAAATGCTGAAAATGTAATTACAGATTTTGTTGAAAAACCTAAGGAATTTGTATCTGACTTAGCAATTATTGGGATTTATTTCTTTAAAGATGGC
>CAIMMJ010000371.1 GCA_903842515.1 uncultured Bacteroidota bacterium
AGTATAATTACTCTACCCAGTCTAACAACTAACAATATCGAAAAAAGATAAATACCATCTTATGGAAACACTAGTTTACGTTTTTTTACTTGCAGGAACTTTAGGAGTAATCTTTTTCTCAGTTTTCTTTAGAGATCCACCTAGAATTGCAAAAAAATAATCTTCTTTAAACTTATACAGGGATAGTGTAACTATCCCTGTATGTGTAACTACTTTCTAATCTTGATAAAGTCGATATTAATTAAATACCTCTTTTTCAAAACCGTACGTGAGACTTTCATCTCATACGGCTCCTTGATTGATTGAATTTTACTTAATTCAGCTTGCAAATTTTTCACTTATCATCTTTTCTTGTTACAAAGAGTAGCATAAAGGTCAAAGAATTCATCACCTAGCTAATTAGAAAAATATACGATCAAACAGCAAAATATAACATACAAAATAAATTTCCACATTCTTAATAGATTCTTAGAAAATATTAATTGTATTTTGCCAATAGCTTTTTCAAATAAAAAAAACTGGATTTTAGCTTGTCTTTAGAACAGTCATCATTACACTGAAGCCAGTTGAGTAGCATGCATTTCAATTTTTTAATTTTTAAATGTGCACTAATATTTTCTCTCTTAAGTGTGTAGATTATATTTTTTTTATATTTACGCAAATAAATAAAATTTGGAGAAAGTCGAATCTTTTTATCCCTTCTATAGCCTACGTACCACCTTGAGAACGTAACACCAGATCTTAATTCTTTTATAGAAATATTAGTAGAATTTATACTTAAGCCCCTAGACTCAAGAAAATCTCGAACTATATTAAATAGATACATTTTATTTTCTTTTGTTCTCAAAAAATAAAATATTTCATTACCATAACGAAAGCCAAATTTATATAAATGATTTGTAGATGTATTGGACTCAATAAAACTTTTATTTAAATGTTCAATACCATCAAATAAAATACTAGGAAAGAGAGACATTAAACTGTCTTTACTAAAATTTAATTCCAATACGCCTTTTTTTATTGCTCTATAAATTCCCAATTTATATTGGGAGGGGAGCCATAAACGTGACATTACAATATTGAAATTTATACTAGTCAAACAGCTATCAAGAGCTACTTTTAAAATGACTTGATCTTTAAGACGCATCAACTTAACAAACTCTTGAAGAATAACTTTCTGTGAATTACCTTCCCATTTCTTATCTAACTTAATAAAGTTGTTTACACATGTAGGTTCAATTGTAAATTTCCAAACATACTCAGTAACTTTATTTTTTAAAAAAGATAAGTTAGAAAAAGCTCTAGAGTTGCTCGATTTGGAAAAAGATTTGCAGCATCCAGGTTTCCAATCTTTAATTCCATAATAGCTGTGTTCCACTAATGAAAATTTTTTATCTTCTGACAGAAATAAACCTTTGTCTCTGAAAGCTTCAGATATGCTTCTAACGGCTAAATAATGTAGTGACTTACTTTTAATTAAGAGTTTTTGTAATCTTCTAACAAGCCTAGGCTCATTCTTTTGCTTTGCTTTGTAAATTTCACATTGTAGGCGAAAAGATTTTTTTTGAAATTTTTGC
>CAIMMJ010000372.1 GCA_903842515.1 uncultured Bacteroidota bacterium
AAAATTAAAAATTATTATGTTTGGGCATCTTTTGCAGAAAAAGCATTAAAGGGTCTAGGTTACAATAATGTTAAAACATTGCGTGGATGTTTGGATACTTCAAAGTTTTTTAAAATTGAAAAAGAACAAAGAACAAAATTAAGAAAAGATTTTGAATTAGATGATTCTTTTTTAATTGGATTTGTATTCAGAAATCAATTAAGAAAATCAGTGCCAAATTTACTAGAGGGCTTTTCTATTTTTAGAGCAAATAACCCACAAGCAAATGCAAAATTATTACTTCATACTCACTGGTCCGAAGGTTGGGACATTCCAAGATTATTAAGAGAAAAAAATATTTCTGCAGATTTAATTTATACAACTTATTTTTGCCATGCTTGCAATAATTACGAAATCAAGCCGTACACTCGACAAAATATCGGATGCAAATTTTGTGGCAATCCAAATAGCCAAGCAACTACAAATGTTACGGCTGGAGTTTCAGACAAGCAGTTAAATGAAATTTATAACTTGATGGATGTATATTGCCACCCATTCACAAGTGGTGGGCAAGAAATTCCTATTCAAGAAGCGAAACTTGCAGAACTAATTACTTTGGTTACTAATTATTCCTGTGGCGAAGATAGCTGCACTACTGAAAGTGGCGGCATGTCGCTAGATTGGACTGAATATAGAGAACCTGGAACTCAGTTCATTAAAGCTTCAACTTGTCCTCAAAGTATCAACGAAAGACTTACTGAAGTCTTTTTTATGCATCCAGACAAAAAAGCTAAAATTGGACAGGCTGCTAGAAAATGGACAATAGATAATTTTTCTGTCGAAGTGATTGGCAAGAAGCTTGAGGAAATGTTTGATTCATTTCCAGAAGTTGATTATGATTTTTCTTTCGAACAAGAAGAGCCTAACATTGCATACGAAATGCCAGAAATTGAAAACAATGAAGATTTCATTATAGATCTCTATGCAAATATTTTAAAAGAAAACATAGACAAAAATCATGCAAGCTGTCTTGAGTGGACAAATCAATTAAAATTTGGAATTTCAAAAAAACAAATTTACGATCATTTAATAAATCAAGCTAAACAGAAATTAAATAAGCCAAAACAAATTAACTTTGAGGATATTTTGGATAAAGATGATGAAGGTAAAAGGTTAGCGGTTGTGATCCCTCAGTCTGGGGGAGATGTTTTAATGGTTAATTCTCTCCTTGAAAATTTAAAATCTTTATATCCAGATTATAATATTTATATTTTTACTGAACCTAAATTTTTTGATTTGATTAGAGATAATCCAGCAGTGCATAAAGTATTGCCATACAATCCAATTTGTGATAACCTACTCTTCTTGGAGGGTCAAGGTTCACATAAAGGATTTTTTGAGTTAGCATTCCTACCGCACGCTACAACTCAAAAATTCTTTGCTTATCAACACAACGGAAAAGACAAAATTCAATTTTCATTAGTATAATATGTCGCATCTCATAGAAGAATATGCAAAATCACTTGGTGTAAAAATTGGTAAACCACATTTACGTGAACATTTTTATCCAATTGTTGATGATAAATATATCACAATTCATACAGACAAAAAGATTGATTCAAAAAATTATGAATATTTTCCACAAGTAATTAGTTTATTAAAAACAATTCTTGATTCAAATGGAATTAAAATATACCAAATAGGAGGACCAGAAGATCCAAAATTAGAAAATGTAGATAACTCATTTTTAAATTTAAATTTTAAACAATCTGCATACATAATTAAAAATTCAAAATTACATGTTGGAATAGATAGTCTTCCAGTTCACATTGCCAGCATGTATGACGTACCAATTGTTGCTTTATACTCTCATACTTACGCTTCAAATGCTTATCCCTATTGGTCATCAAAAAATAAAATTGTTTTAATTGAATCTGAAAAAGGCGGAAACAAACCATCCTTTTCATATCAAGAATTTCCAAAAACAATTAGAACAATAAAGCCTGAAGCTATAGCTCAATCTATTTTGAATTTACTTTCCATAGATTTCAAAATTAACTTTGAAACTTTAATGATTGGAAGTTATTATCATGTTCCTTTTTTAGAAATTGTTCCTAATTTCAAAGCCAATCTCGAAGATCAAAAAGATAAAACTTTATATATAAGAGCTGATCTACATAACGATGATCAGACCATTGCATTTTGGTGCGCAAATTACAAAACAAAAATTATTGCTACGAATGAAATACCAATTCCATTGATTAAGCAATTTGCCTCAAACATAGAGCATATTTATTTTAAAATTAAAGATCATTCAATTAGTAACGAATATTTTGAATTGGTTAAAAAATGCAAGGTTAATTTTACTATTTGCGTAGAAGACGAAAATCAACTTGCAAAAATAAGAAATTTTTATTTTGACTTTAGGGTTGATTATGACAATAAAAAAGTAAGAATAGAAAACACTAAAAAACAAAATGGATATTTTTATTCAAATAAAA
>CAIMMJ010000373.1 GCA_903842515.1 uncultured Bacteroidota bacterium
CAATTAATGTACTATTGAAATCTTTTGAATGTCTCCATTCGCAATTTGTTGTGCATTTACTGTGATAGAAGAACAAAATAGTATTACCAGTTTAAATTGAATTTTTTTCATAATCGTATTTATTTAATTCTTTAAAAGCTTAACTGTTTTTGTTGTATTGTTTAAAATTCTCAGAAGATAAATGCCATTGGATAAATAGGAAAAATTTTCTAGTTCTATTGTGTTCCCTTTGTATACTATGCTTCCCAAATTATTAAAGAGTTCAAAATAATCGTCTTTATTTTTATTTAAAATCCTTATACTATTTTCAAATGGATTTTCTACCATCAGGTTTATTTGTTCTTGCTCTACTTCTGTGTTGGCTATAACACTGCAAAGGTTATTGTCACCCGTTAAAATTGCAATTTCACTGCACAAGTAATTATAAGAGAGTATGTCTGTTGACGATAAAGTTGAAGTTAATAAATTGTTTTCTTCCAAAGGATCTAAAGTAAGATTGTAAAATTCCTCCTGTCCATAGTCAAATTTTATTAATTTATAATTCTCATTTCGCATAGATTTTCCATCTGCACTATCCGGTGTTAATTTAAAAATTTCGCTAAACGCCCATGGCCTTACGTTGGTTTGGTTATTTGTAATTATTGGCAATAAACTCTTACTGTCAACCGGCCTGTTTATAGGAATTTGGGCCTGCCAATTGGTATGGTGAAATAACTCTAAAATTGTTGCAAATAAATCTACCGTATTTACCAATGCTGTGCTTGACCTGTTTGGGTTTACCACAGATGGTCCAGAAACAATAAATGGAATATGAATTCCATATTCATAAACTGTACCTTTTGCCCTGTCTAAATTTAAAATTTGAGCTGTTCTTCTGGTATTTCCATTGTCTCCAATAAAAATAAAATCGGTACTATCTAATCTATTCATCGTTTGCAACGAATCCATAAATCTTCCTATTTCATGATCCATTGCCTGAATCATTGCTTTAAAGTATGACTTTGGATTTGTGTTAATGTCTCCAAGTGCACCGGATAAATTTGTATAGGTGTGTAATCCGGCAGGAGGCAAGTGCAAAGGCTCGTGAGGTGCATTAAATGCCAACCATAAAAAAGACGGATGATTGTTTTGGTTTTGAATCCATGAAATTGCATTGTTAACATTTTCGCTTGTTGCATAATTTGTTACTGTGCTTGAAATTCCATTCGTAAATTTTGTCCAATTGGTATAACTTGGCAATTGTCCAATAAAAGGTCCTTGAAAATGGTTATACCCCAATGCAAGAGGATTTAATAAATTACCAATTGGATTTGGCTGATGCAGGTGCCATTTTCCTATATCTGCTTTTGAGATAGTAGGATTAAATGTTCTTAAAAGTTTAGGAATACTAATTTCTGATGTGTCTAGTTGCCCCGATCCTCCGGTTCCGCCAACAATATTTCCTACACCGGTTCTAAAGCTATACCTACCGGTTAAAATTCCTGCCCTTGTGGAAGAACAAACCGGATTTGAATATGCATTTTTAAACCTTACACCCTTATTCAATAACGAACGTATGTTAGGAACGCTAACTGTATCTACATGGTCTTCATAAAATCCTAAATAATCTGTTCCCAAATCATCTGCAATTATTAATACCACATTTCTTTGACCAAAGCAAAAACTTTGAATAAAAATGAACACAAAAAACAACAGGTACTTTTTCAATTTTTTTAATTTAAGAAATCAA